>JALSWC010000274.1 GCA_027060825.1 Sulfurimonas sp. | reverse complement strand
GAAATAAAGCTTATAAATATTGATTTAAAAAGAGAATTGTATCTAATATATAATAAGAACAAATATCAAACAACTCTTTTTAAAGAATATAAAAAGTTTATTCATAAAAGCTGTGAGGCGTATTAATTTCTTTTACATAGTCCATTCCAATTCAATAAGGTATAAAATATTGATAGAAAAATAGTGGATACAACTCAAAATTTAGTAGAGGTTTTAATGCTAAAAGAAGTATAATTTCACTCTTAAAAAATCTAGTAGTAGGAACATCTTGTGCCATTATCTCGTTTAAACAAAGAACAACATGCAGCAGCAACCTCTCGTGATAGTAAAAATCTTATTATTGCCTCGGCTGGAACGGGAAAAACTTCAACTATTGTTGGAAGAATCGGGCATTTGTTAAAGAGTGGTGTAGAACCACATGAGATACTTCTGCTTACCTTTACAAATAAAGCTGCCGCTGAAATGGTTGCTCGTGTGGCTGAGTATTTTGGTGCAGGAGTTGCAAAGAAGATAGATGCAGGAACTTTTCATGCAGTAAGTTATAGATGGCTGAAAAAGAGAGATAAAAGAGTAGTGCTTAAACAGCAACGAGAACTCAAAACCCTTTTTCGTTCTGTTTATGAAAAACGCTCTTTTGGACATATTGATGCTGAAGTTTCGGCTTATGGGGGTAATTACCTCTATGATATGTACTCTTTTTATCAAAATACAGAGTTAGAAAAAGATTTTGAAGCATGGATTATTGAGAGTCATCCTGAACATGAACTTTTTGCCATGATTTATGCAGATATTGTTGATGAGTTTGAAGCCCTGAAAAAAGAGTATGGTTTCTTAAATTTCAATGATTTGCTCCTTAATTTTCGAGAGATGTGCAGAGATGATGAGCTTGGTTATAAAGAGGTACTTGTTGATGAGTATCAAGACACAAATGCCCTCCAAGGGACACTTATTGATGCTATGAATCCACCTTCACTCTTTTGTGTTGGAGATTATGACCAAAGTATTTATGCTTTTAATGGTGCAGATATTGGTATTATTGGTTCATTTACAACAAAATATCCTGATGCAGTTGTACAAACACTTACAAAAAATTACCGTTCATCTGTGCCTATTCTCTCTTTGGCGAGTAGGGTAATAGAACATAATGAGAGAATTTACCCTAAAAAACTTGAAGTAACACGCATTTATGATGCCCAGCCTCCAAAACTTCTTGCTTTTGATGAACTCTTTGATCAGTACCATGCAATAGCAGCTAAAATAGAAAATACCCAAACACCACATGAAGAGATAGCAGTTATTTTTCGTAACAACTCTTCAGCTGATGGCATAGAAGTAGGGCTTCGTGAGTTGAATATCCCTTGTAAACGCAGAGGTGGCACGAGCTTTTTTGATGCTAAAGAGATAAAAGCTATTTTAGACCTTTACACTTTGCTTGTAAATGAGTCAGATATGATGGCCTTTATTCATTTGTTTGAATTTGCACGAGGTATTGGAAGTGCTATGGCAAAAGAGCTTTACATTGCTCTAAAAACGCTAGGGCTTGGAAGTATGTTTTATGGCTTGTATGCACCAGATGAGTCAATAAAAAATCCTTTTGAGAAGAGAAAACTCAATCGTCAACTAGGTCTTTTTGATGATTTTTTAGAGCTTGGTGCAGTAGGAAAATATGCAAAACTTGGATTTGAAGCAAAATTTATGAAAAATCCAATTTTAAAATATCCAAAATTGACAAAGGAGTCAGCGACTTTTTTACATAACTTTTATCTACTCTTTCGAGACCTTAAAGGAATTAAACAGCCTCAAACCATTGTGAGAAAAATAGCTGAATCAGAACTTTATAAGTACATTAGCGATGTTTTAGCAACAAAAAGAGCAACACTCAAAGATGGCTCGATAGATGAAAAACAAAAAACAGAAGCACTTATAAGAATAAAGAGAAAAGAGTTACTCCTTCAAGAACTTGCTAAGCCATACTCTGAACATGAAAGGTTTTTAAACGCAATGATTTTAGGCTCGTCTGATTTGACGCAAGGGGAGGGTGTAAACCTTTTAAGTGTGCATGCTTCAAAAGGTTTGGAGTACAAAGAAGTTTACATTATAGATTTAATGGATGGTCGTTTTCCAAATCGTAAACTTATGCAAAGAGGGGGAAGCCTTGATGAAGAGAGGCGTCTCTTTTATGTAGCTGTAACCCGTGCAAAAGACATACTTTATCTCAGTTATGCAAAATATGACAAAATCAAAAAGCAAAATTTTATGGCGAGTCAGTTTTTATATGAAGCTGGATTAGTTGTAAAAGATGAAGCGTATAGAGCTATGGTTATGAAAGAGGAAGAAAAAAAAGAGGATTAATTCTCTTCATTTCTTAATTTTTTCGTCTCAATAAAATAACTATTCCCTAAATAAATCACATAAAAAACAGATGCAAAGAAGACAACAAAGGGAACCATTGAAAGTAGGTAAAGTCCCAATGTTTTGACTCTTAGTGTTGAGGCATGAAAAAAACTGATTTTTTTGGCTTCTTCTTTTGTACAGATGGCAGAAGAGACATCATAGGTCATCATTTTGTGAAAAAAGTAGTACAGAGGAAAGTTAAACGCAATGATATTTACTAGAGGAATAAAATACAGAGGGATAAAGACTAAAAAGAGAATAAACATTATTGCTGTCCATTTAAGTGTAAGAAATATACTTTCGGCTGTGTTTGAAT
>JALSWC010000273.1 GCA_027060825.1 Sulfurimonas sp. | reverse complement strand
TTTGAAACCTGCCCTGCATAAGAGATGAAAACTGTTGTAATATTGCTATGTTGTGTTAAAAAATTCTCTAAAAATGCACAAAGCCCAAGTGAAGAACTTTTTAAAGACTTTTTTTCAACTACACTATTTTCATTATGTAACTCATAACGAAGATAAGTGCCACCTATGTCAATGCCGAGTGTCATAATCGCTCTCTGCTCGTAAAAATTTTGCACACTCTTCGGGTAAAATAGCATTAATTCCCATGCCATTAGAGAGTTCAAAGCCTGCAAGGGTATAAATACGAGGCGTTATACGGATATAAAAAGTAAAATTGCGTTCTAAATTTTGCATATAAGTTTCATCTTCAAAGTTCGTATTAATAGGTGCGAAGAAGAAGTTGATATTGTAAGAAAAATCTCCAAGTTCTCGTTGTAATTTTGTAAAAAGATTATTTAAAAGTTGTGATAAATCACTAATCTCATCTCGACTACACTCATGTAAGTCTAAAAATTGTTTTGTGGGTGCAATGATGGTTTCAAAAGAAAAAGCACTTGCATAAGGAGCATAGGCAATAAAATTACCAAGCTCTTCTATGATTCTGATTTTGGCATCTTTCTCATTTTGTACAACATCATTTACAATACCTCTCCCGTGTTCATGGTAGTAACGCTCGTTTCTTTCTAAGAAGCGTAGAAGATTTTTTGGTACAATGGGAAGAGCAATAAGCTGTGTATGGGGATGCTCCTGCGTTGCACCTGCTGATGTGCCAGAATTTTTAAAGACAGAGAGATATTTCAGATGCAAATCTTTTTGAAGATCCTCTTTCCTAATGATAATGGTACGGAGCCAGTTCTCAATGCCTTCTTTTTTTAAGTCTGCCATAGAACAGTTATGACATGGAGAGTCTATTAAAATTTCATGGGCGCCATACCCACCGTAAGATTCAAATATTCCCTCTCTTTTTGAATTGCGTTGTGTCTCTATTTGCACTGCTTTATAGAGATTTGGAATGACACGCGTTTTCCATTTTTGGGCATTGGCAGTATTTTCTCGCATTGCAAATATTTCTTGAGGAGTCAATGCTTCGTTTCCTTCACAAAAAGGACACTCTAGAGCTATTTTGCTCTCTTGTTTTGTTGCTGTTTGCATTGCTTCATTGTTTGGGCGATGTAAACGCTCTGGTGCCATTATGACATGAGTATCATGTAATATATCAAATCGTATCTCAGACATCACTTACCTTTATATTTATTTCAAATGTATGCTCTTCTTTTAAATGCCCACAAAAGAGAAAACTTATCTGCTGTACAATTTTTTCAAAATCCTGTTCAGATTCAGAAATGGTACTCAGTGGCATTGCAAAAATATCATATGCTTGATTAGTTTTAAAAGTAAGCACTTTTTGCGTAAAATCATCAACAATAATAAGCTCTTTGTTCGCCTTAATCTTTATTGCTTTACTTATAGTTTTACCATTAAAAGTAACTCTATCTGGATGAGCAAAATGAAGATTAAACTCTTTTGCAAAAAAAAGTTTTTCTAAAAAGTGTGTTTTAAATTTGCTTTTAAGTCTTATTGCATCTGTTTGAAAGGAATATATTTTTTGTAGTTTCGCAGGGTAGATGCAATCATGAACACAAATAGTTCCCTCACGCACAAATTTTTTCTTTTGATGTGTAAATATACCTGATACAAAGTCTCCTACCTCATTAAAGCTGAGATTTTTAAAGTTTTCAAGGGTGAATGGCTGGGTGCTGAAGTGGTCTATAAAAGAGTTCTTCGCATAGCTATCATAAATGAGTTCTGATTTTAAATCACTCTTGACATTGCGTTGAAGGGTATGAATGGTCGCTATTTCTCCATGTGTATCTGTTTGTACACTATTTTCATTAGATTCTAAAATCTTTTGATGATAAAGCTCTTTTCGTCGCATAATGGTGTTTTGCCAGTTAAAGAGTACATCAAGTATGCCAAATTCTACAAGCTGTGCGCCATTTTTTAAAGAGAAAACAAGGCTAAGATTTTGTGTGCGTACTTTGAACTCCTTATAGCCATCTTTGTCTATGTCTATTTTTTCTATAGCAATCTCTTTTATATTTTTACTTCTCTCAATGCTTAATAAATATTTATAAGCATTGTCACGCAGGTTCGGAAGGTAAAATCCACCAAAGACACCATGCCAAAAAACATCATTCGTTTGCAGTCTATAGAGTGCATCAAGGGTAATCTTATCATAGCTTTTTTGTGCTTTAGAGAGCTGGAGCATACGCTTGTGCAGATAGTTACTCTCATGGTATTTTATAAAAAAGTTTTTCCAAATTCCCCCTTTTATAAGTGCGACTCCTTTGTCTTGAAAATAACTATCGCCAACATCTTCTTTTAATTTTTTAAATGCAGACGCTAAAGGAGTTTTCAAACTCCACTCTCCCATCTCAACATACGAACAGTTATTTAGGTAGGCAAGACCTAAAGGTCTGTTTTTTTGTGCATAGGTATTATAATGCTCTGTTTGACACTCTTCATTTTTTAAAACGGCTTCTACAAATTTTTGGAGCCACTGCTTTTCATATACCCACTCATAAGTATGTGGCCAGAGTCCAAATTTTTCTGCATCATCAAAAAATATTCCAGCTGAAGCACTTTTCTTGGCATAAGAGAGCAGTGATTTTAAAGAATCTTCTATTTTTGAAAATGGAAGTGCATAACGCAGTTTTTGAGAGATTGGAAAGAG
>JALSWC010000272.1 GCA_027060825.1 Sulfurimonas sp. | reverse complement strand
ATAGAGAGAAGTAAATCTTTTGTCTCTTTATAAAGACGCTCTAAAATCAACTCTTGTTCCCCATCAGCTGGTAGTAAAGTAGATGCCATTCCATACTCATCACACATTTTCATAACTATATTTTTTGCTTGAAGTAGATCTTCTCTTGCATTATTTGAATGTTCTCCATACTTTATGTCACATGATGCCATACCAGCTAAAAACATACGCACACGAAACTCTAACTCTTGCTTAATAAAAGGCTCATCTGTCCGTGGTGTCAAATTTTCATTCGATAACATTAGCTTTTCAAATGGTAAATCATAGTAAGTTGCCACTAAAACTTTTCCTGCCTGATAAGTAACACGAAAAGCTTTTTGCTGTTCACTTAACATCTGAAGTTTTTTCTTTCCAAACATTACTTTGTCTTTTACATCATAAAAATGTTCTAAAGTAACATGAAAATCTTTTTGACGCAGAGCTAAAAGTGCTGCTTCGTTGACAAGAGTTGCTAACGCTGCCCCATTAAAACCAACTGTCATATTTGCAACGACTTGTACATCTAACGCATGAGGAACTTTATCTAAATACTTTAGTAAAATTGATTCTCTCTCTTGTTTTGTAGGTAACTCTACAAATATACGCCTATCAAATCGCCCTGCTCGTAAAAGTGCAGAATCTAAAACATCTATTTTATTTGTAGCTGCTACAACAATAACACCAGTTGAACCTTCAAATCCATCCATCTCTGTTAGTAGCTGATTAAGTGTTGCTTCTCGCTCATCATTTCTATTTCCATCGCGTTTTTTACCAACAGCATCAATTTCATCTATAAAAATAATAGAAGGAGCATTTTTTTTCGCAGCTACAAAAAGTTCATGCACCCGTTTTGCACCCATTCCTACATAGATTTGAACAAATGAAGCACCACTTTGGTAGTAAAATGGCACTTCTGCTTCATGAGCTACTGCTTTGGCAATCATCGTTTTTCCAACACCAGGAGGTCCAACAAGTAAAACACCCTTTGGCATACGCGCTCCAAAACTTTTATATCGTTTGGGATTTTTCATAAAGTCAATAATCTCTTCAAGCTCAATTTTCACATCACTAATGCCACCAATATCTGCAAAGCTCACATCACTTTTTATCGCCTCAATTACAGAGGAGTTTTCAGGCATTAAGGCTGATGGTGTTTCACTATTTTTTGATTGCACTTCACCAACAAAATGAAAATTCCTTTTTTGAAAATAACGAAAAATCAAAGAGCCAAACCCTAAAAAAACAACAAAAAAGAGTATGTAGATTAAAATATTTGCCTCTGTGCCTACTGTCACTTTATAATCAACAAACATTTTAGGCGTTACTTGAGAAGAAGGGATTCTGTAATATCCTCTATCTGTTTTTAAAAATACATACTGTTTTGTTACTACTATCTTTTTTACACTTTTACTTTGTAAGAGTTGATTTGCTTGAGAGAGTGATATTGGCTGAGAATTATCTCTAAAAATTGCAAAAAGTACAAGTGCAATAATAATAAACGCAGAAACAAAAAGTGCTATACGATTTGTTTTAGACTCTAGCATAGTTACAATCCTTTCTCACCTCATAATTTTCAATATTTAGCCAATTACCAACTAAATCTTCCTTAGATTCTACAATTACCTTATTAAAATGCTGGTCAAGTCCATAATAAAGACCATCTTTATATGACTCTATCAAGACATCTAAAGTGCCATTATATGCCTCTCTAAATGCAAGATTTTTTGTATAAACTAAATCTTGTAATTCATGAAGTCTTGCTTTTGCAACTTTTCCATTTACCTCTGGTTTCATCACGGCAGAAGGTGTACCATCTCGTTTGGAATAGGTAAATGCATGAATATGGGTTAAAGGTAGATTTTTAGCGTTGTTCATAGCTTCTCTCCACAGTTCCTCACTCTCTCCAGGATGTCCAGTAATAAAATCAGTTCCTATTGCATACCCTTTATCTGCTAAAAATTCAAAAAGTTCTCTATCATATTTGTAAACATTGCGTCTGTTCATAAGTTTAAGCATTTTTGGAGAAGTGTGTTGTAGTGCAATATGCATATGCTTCTCCATCCACGGCTCATCCAAAATCTCTTTAAATTCATCCCCTATTTGAATAGGTTCAACGCTTCCAAGACGGATTCTTCGTACACCTCTAATTTGAGACATCTTTTTCATCAATTTTGCAAGTGAAGTTCTTCTGTCTTGTCCATAACTTCCAACATTTGTACCAGTAAGTATAAACTCTCCAAATCCATTGCTTGCAAGCCTGCTTATCTGCTCCAAAATGCGTGATTCATCCATACTTCGTGCATCTCCACGAACATAAGGTATAATGCAGTAAGAACAGCGAAAATTACACCCCTCTTGAATTTTTATAAATGCCCTACTCTTTCCTATAAACTCATCTACTACCATATCATCTATATGGTTCAAGTCACCTGGTTCATAAAAAGGCTGCTCTTTTTGAAGCAATGTATCGATTTTCTGCTTTTCACTTTGTCCAAAAACACCATGGATTCGATTCTCTTTTAAGAGTGATTCTCCTTTTGTATGCGCCCCGCATCCTGTTAAAAAGAGCTTCGCATCACCATTATGTTTTTCAACTTGTGAAATGTAAGAGCGAACATGTGTATCTGCACCATTTGTAACTGTACATGAATTTATGACAATCACATCTGCTTCATCTTCATTTTCTGTTATGTCATACT
>JALSWC010000271.1 GCA_027060825.1 Sulfurimonas sp. | reverse complement strand
TATTTAGTAGTTTTTCATCTACTGTAAGATTTGATAATTTAGGTAAAAAGTAGTTACTCTTTTCTATAAGTTTTATTAAAAAAGTTGGTGTTCCTGTCTCAAACCAATAGTTTGAATACTTAAACTCATTTTTTATAAACAAAAGTAAATCAAAAGGATTATAAACATCATCTTTTAAGAAGTTATAACCGTTATACCATCGCTTTACTTTTTCTAAATCTACCCCTTTGAGATATGGTAAAAAAGTTGTCTCTACATCTTTTTGTGTATAACCACATATATTTCCATAATGTCTATTGAGACTTATATCTTCAAGCATATTAAGTCCACTAAATATGGATGCTTTAGAAAATTTTGAAACCCCTGTTAGAAATACAAATTTTATATATTGGTCATACCCTTTGAGTATAGAATAGAGTCCTTTTATAAACTCTCGATTTATTCTTGATTGTTCTCTATTATCAATCGTATCTAAAATTGGTCTATCATATTCATCTATAAGCACTACAACTTGTTGGTTCTGTTTTTCATAACATTTTACTATTAAATCTCTTAGGCAACTTCCAACATCATTTGTATTGTCACACTTTACACCTAGTCTTTGTTGGTTAAATTTTAAAGCATCAAAAGCTACTGTTTTTAAAGAGTCTAATGTTTGCAAATCTCCATCCCAACTTATTTTTATAACAGGATATTTCGTTTGCCAATCCCATTTATCATAAATGGCTAAACCTTTAAATAGCTCTTGATTTCCCTCAAATATATTATGCAAAGTATCTAAAAAAAGAGACTTACCAAATCTTCTAGGACGAGATAAAAATATATATTTACTCTCTTTAGTGATAAGATTATAAGCTATATCTGTTTTATCTATATAGAGATAATCTTTATCTATCATCTCTTTGAATGTTTGTACTCCAATTGGTAATTTTTTTAAATCTTGCATTGTAAAGACTCCGTCGATTTGATTTGAATAGAAATTATAACTTAAATGAGATAACTCAACAGTAACACTTTAGAAGAATTTCTATTAAGTCATTTTAGCTATAATATCACAAGATATTTTAGAATGCTAGAGGCTAAAAAATGGTTAGAGAGGTAAAAGTAGCAACGGTGCAGATGTCTATGAGCGAAGAGAAAGCTTCCAACATTGCAAAAGCGAAACGACTTGTAGAAGAGGCATCAAAAAATGGTGCAGAAATTATACTTTTACCTGAACTCTTTGAGGGGCTTTACTTCTGTAAAGATATGGATGAAAAATATTTTTCATGGGCTTCACCTCTTAAAAATAACAAACTTATAAGTGAGTTTCAAGCACTTTCATATAGGCTTAAAGTGGTTTTGTTAGTCTCCTATTTTGAAAAAGCAGAGGACAATTACTATAACTCGTTGGTTGTGATTGATAAGGGAAAAGTATTGCAAAATTACCGTAAAACGCATATTCCTGATGGGGCAGGGTATGAAGAGAAATTTTATTTTCAAGAAGGAAATACAGGCTTTCAGGTGTATGAAACCTCTTTTGCAAATATTGGTGTAGGTATCTGTTGGGACCAATGGTTTTGTGAAACAGCACGGGCTTTAACACTTAAGGGTGCTGAGATAATTTTTTATCCAACGGCTATTGGGAGTGAGCCAGAGATTGGGCTTGATTCAAAAGAGCATTGGCAACGCGTTCAGATGGGGCATGCTGCTACAAATACAGTTCCTGTTGTTGTGGCAAATCGCTATGGTAAAGAGGTTGGAGAGAGTTGTGAGCTTACCTTTTATGGTTCTTCATTCATTACCGATTACACAGGTGCAAAAATAGCCGAAGCAAGTCGAGATAAAGAAGAGATTCTTTATGCACTCTTTGATTTAGAAGCAAATGCACAACAGAGAGAGTATTGGGGATTGTTACGAGATAGACGACCTGATATATACGGCGATATTTGCTAAATGCTCTCTAAAATAAGTGCTTCTAAATCTTCAAGTTTTGCAGAAATAACATCCTTAAATTGTGTACGATTAAAAGTCTGTTGTCGTTTTGCAAGCTGGGCAGTGTGGATTGTAATATTTTGGAGCATCTCCTCTTTACTTACTTTTGCATCAAGATACTCTAAAACCTCTACAATGCCAATAGCACCCATAGGATGAGGTATGCGTCTGTATTTTTGCTCCAAATAACAGACCTCATTTACTAAGCCCATAGCATACATTTTCTCTGTACGCAGGGCTATTCTTTTTCGTAATACCTCTCGTTCTACATCAATGTTAAAAATAGGCAAGTTTTTTATAATGGCTTGTGGAGGATGTGTTTGAAACCACTCTGATGGAGTGCTTTTAGATGCTTCATAAATAAGGAGTGCTTTTTCTATGCGATAACGGTCATTTGGTGCTATTTTTTGCATATACTCTTTATCAAGTGAAGACAAGAGTGTATGACACTCTTCTACATTTTGGAGTTTTTGTGCAACAATTTGTTCTGTTTGTCTTGTAATCTTTGGAAGGGGTGAAAGTCCATCAAGAAGTGATTTAAGATAAAAAGATGTGCCTCCTACAATGATGAGGTTTTTCCCCTCTTTTTGGCATATTTCTAGTGTTTTTTTGTATAAATCTATAAAAATATCAACACTAAAATATTCGTTAGTATAGAGTTCATTGATGCCAAAATGTTTGACTGATTTTAACTCTTCTTTTGATGGTTTTGCTGAGACAATGTCTATCTCTTTATAGATACTGAGTGAATCTATGGAGAGAATATAGGCATCAATT
>JALSWC010000270.1 GCA_027060825.1 Sulfurimonas sp. | reverse complement strand
GTTGTTGTTACAGTTTTAGAAGGCGAAAACGCAATGCAAAAAAATCGTGATTTAATGGGTGCAACAAACCCTAAAGAAGCTGAAGCTGGTACAATCCGTGCAGACTTTGCTGAAAATATAGATGCAAATGCAGTTCATGGAAGTGATTCTGTTGAAAATGCAGCAAATGAAATTGCATTCTTTTTCTCTCAAAGAGAAATTTCTTAAGTTTGATGAAAATTCATTTTTTCTTTTTTTTAGGCTAATTCTATGAGAGTTGTGCTAAGAAAAGTAACATCTACACCGTTAGATTTTTCATTAAAATCTAATGAGATAAGCTTTAAAGGTTATTTGGAGTACTATAAAGAAAAGTTGATTTTGCTTAATGCAAATATTAAAGGTTCTCTAAAGACTCAGTGTGATGTTTGTGGAGATGAATTTTGTATGGATTTAAGTGAAAAAGTAGAGTTCCTCATTAGTGATGGACTTTATGAAGATGATGGCAGCCTCGATTTAGATGTTGTTGAATCATTCGATGGGCAGGTGGATATGGAGGAGTTATTTACCTCTGAAATTGAGCTCATTAAAAGTGATTATCACTCTTGTGATAGTTGTAAAGAACAAGATTTAGTGACCTTAGCGGTCTTATAAAATTAAATAAAAGGAAAACATTACTATGGCAGTACCTAAGAGAAGAGTATCCCACTCTCGTTCAGCAAAAAGAAGAACACATTATAAAATTTCATTAGCGCGTCCAGTTAAAGACAAAGATGGAACTTATAGATTACCACACCACATTAACCCAACTACTGGTGAGTATAAATAGTTAATGGTTAAGATAGCCATTGATGCAATGGGTGGGGACTTTGGTCCCGAGCCAATTGTAAAGGGATGTGTTAAAGCACTTTCAAAGCGTAATTTTACACCTATTCTTGTAGGTAAAAAATCAGAAATTTTACCTCTGTTACCAAAGCGTTATAGAGATAAGATTTTAATTGTCGAATGTAGCGATGTTATATCTATGAGTGATGCTGCTACTGATGCAGTAAAGCGAAAAGATAGTAGCATATATTGCGCTGTAAATCTCGTAAAAAATGGTGAAGCTGATGGTGTTGTTTCAGCTGGACATAGTGGTGCAACAATGACATTAGCAACTTTAAGACTTGGACGATTAAAAGGTGTTTCTCGTCCTGCACTTGTGACGCTTATGCCTACAAAAATGAATCGTCGTTCTGTCCTTCTTGATGTCGGTGCAAATGTTGACTCAAAAGCTGTACATTTAGCAGAATTTGCCGTGATGGGTGGATGCTATGCTGAAGATGTTCTTGGTATTAAAAAACCTTCGATTGGTCTCCTTGCAAATGGGGAAGAGTCATCAAAAGGAAATGAAGTCACAAAGGCTGCGTTTAAACTTTTAGAGGCTTATCCAGGCTTTAAAGGAAATGTAGAGGGTGGCGATATATTCAACGGAAGTTGTGATGTTATTACTTGCGATGGTTTTGTTGGAAATCTTGTGCTAAAAACAAGCGAAGGTGTTGCTTCTACAATTTCAGGACTTCTAAAAGATTATATTAAAAAATCACCTATTAGAATTACTGGGGCACTTTTAATGCGTAAAGTTTTTAAACTTCTTAAAAAAGAGATTGATTATGCTGAAGTAGGTGGCGCTCCACTTATAGGAATAAAAGGGTGTGCAATCGTGAGTCATGGCAAAAGTAATGCAAGGGCCATTGAAAATGCAATTTATCAGGCTATTAGTTATGTCGATACAGGTGTAAATGAGCATATTATTACACGCTTAGAAGAGTTAAAACAAAAGGATTTATAGATGGCTTATGCAGCTTTTAGATCAATTGGTGCTTATGTACCTGAGAAAATATTAACAAATAGTGATTTATCAAAAATGGTTGATACTTCAGATGAATGGATTACGAAAAGAACAGGTATAAAAGAGCGTCATATTGCTGCTGATACTGAATTTACGAGTGATTTAGGTGTAAAAGCTGCACAAAAAGCATTGCAAAGAAGTGGTGTTGCATTAGAAGATATTGACCTTGTTATAACTGCTACAATCTCTCCTGATTATTTTTGTATGCCCTCAACTGCAACAGTTATTGCAAATAAACTAGGTATTAAAGGTGCGACTGCGTTTGACATTACTGCTGCGTGTACTGGGTTTATTTATGCTCTTTCCATTGCGAAAGCATTTATTGAATCTGGTATGAAAAAAAATGTTCTCGTTGTAGGGGCTGAGAAACTCTCTGCTATTACAGACTACACTGATAGAGGAACTTGTATTTTATTTGGTGATGGGGCAGGTTCTGCTGTTATCTCTGCTACAAATAATAAAGAAGAAGCTATTATTGACATTAACACTGGTGCAGATGGTGAATATGCTGACTTACTTATGACTCCAAATGGTGGTACAGGTTCTGCTCATGACTCTCTCGATGCTGAATCTGGTAGCTGTTTTATGCAGATGAAGGGCAATGAAACTTTTAAAGTCGCTGTACGCACATTGACGAAAGATGTTAAAGAGATTTTAGAAGAGAATGGTATGCAAAGTGAAGATATTAAACATTTTATTCCACATCAAGCAAATTTGCGTATTATTAAAGCTGTTGGGGATGCTCTAAATATGAGAGAAGATCAAGTTGTAATTACTGTTGAGAAATATGGAAATACCTCTGGAGCTTCTATTCCAATGGCAATTAATGACCTTTATGAATCTGGTAAACTTCAATCAGGAGAAATGATGCTTCTTGATGCCTT
>JALSWC010000269.1 GCA_027060825.1 Sulfurimonas sp. | reverse complement strand
GTGATGCAACAAACAGTGCCATCAAAATCATACCAGTTTTCATAAGAAAATTGACCTCTTTTGCATGTTTTGCATTGGTACTTCTATGCAGTCCTAAAAAGGTAATGCCATAGGCTTTTACAAATGTAGCAATGGCTAAACCACCCGTCATGGCAAGAGCAAAAAGAGCAAAAGGCAAAGCTAGTTTAAGTGTCATGGCATTTGCAATAGTGCTTGAGCTAAGAAGAGACTGAAATATCATCCACTCACTTAAAAAACCATTGGTAGGAGGCAATGCTGTAATGCTCATGGCAGCAAAAAGAAAGGTAAAGGCAGTAACAGGCATAGACTTAATCAGCCCACCAAATTTTTCTAAATCTTTTGTATGTGTTTGATGCAAAATAGAACCTGCACCCATAAAAAGCAGTGATTTGAAGCCCATATGGTTAAAGACATGAAAAATAGCAGCAATAAAAGAGAATGTACTTAAAAGTGTAAGCCCCAAAGTATCAAAAATCATTCCCATACCAAAAGCAATAAGAATAATCCCTATATTTTCAATCGAAGAGTTTGCCAAAAGTGCTTTAATATCTCGCTCTGCTAAGGCATATAAAATCCCCGTAAGTGCCGTTATGGAGCCAATTATAAGAATAAAAGTACCCCATTGCAATGGCCATGGATAAAGTACATCAAACAAAAAGCGAAACATTCCATAAATGGCAACTTTAAGCATAACGCCACTCATAAGTGCTGATACAGGGCTTGGTGCAGCAGGATGTGCATAAGGAAGCCAGACATGCACAGGCACAGCACCTGCTTTACTTAAAAATCCTAAAATCAAGAAGAAAAAGAGCATAGTCGGATAAGCGAATGAAGTTGCCACTGTTTTCATTTGAAGAAAACTAATCTCTAAATCTCCATCGGTTACAATTAAAAAGAAAAGGAGTAAAAAGACAAAACCAAAGTGCGTCATCAGAAAATAGAAGCGTGCTGCGTTTATGGTACTCTTCTCTTTTGGCTCAGTTAAAATAAGTTGCCATGAACTTAAACTCATAATCTCCCAAAAGAAGAGAAAGACAAGTGCATTTGCACTAACAACTACTCCAATCATAGAAAAAATGAATGTAAAATAGTGTAGTAAATAGTGAGTTTTTCTCTCAATATGAGGTAAATATCCACCAGAATAGAAGAGATTTGGAATTGCTCCTAAAAAAATAAGAGCAACAAAAACTAAAGAGAGTGTATCAAATTGAAACATTTTTTTAACAACTCCAGAAAAAATTTCTAATGGAGGGCTGTAAAATGGTAGGAAAGCAGTCCTGAATTATTTGATGGAATTATACTACAAACTCTCTTAGTTTCTGTTTATATGATTAAATGACTATTTTTTCCTTAAATCCTACAATATGTGCATCAAGGTTAAGTTTATTTTTCAACACCTCTTTAAAGACCTGTTGTGATTCAAGCTCACCATGCACTAAAAAGACCTTTTTAAGATTTTTTATTTTTGATACCCATGCTAAGATGCCATCTTGATCTGCATGTGCTGAAAAACCGTTAATAGTATGAATAGAAGATTTGACAACTATATCTTCACCCAAAATATTTATCCATTTCGTACCTTCAACTATCTCTCGTCCTAAAGTCCCTTGTGCTTGAAATCCTACAAATACAACTGCATTTCTTTTATCCCAAATACGATGTTTAAAATGGTGTGTAATACGCCCACCATTACACATTCCACTTCCTGCAATAATAATTGCACGGCTTTTAATATCATTAATCCCTTTAGAAGCCTCTGGTGTTTCAGTATATATAAGTGAATCAAAATTAAAAACTGTCCCATTTTCTTGAACATTTTCTTGACATCTGTTTGTCAACTCTTGTGCATAACTTCTATAGACCGTAGTAGCTTTTGTTGCCATGGGAGAGTCTAAAAATACCTTACATTTTGGGAGTTCACCACTTGCATGCATCGAACGAAGAAGACATAAAAGCTCTTGCGTTCTCTCAATAGCAAAAGAGGGAATCAGCACATTTCCCTTGTTTTCAAGTGTTTTTATGACAACATCTTTAAACTCTTTTATGGTCATATCTATTGATTGATGTTCTCTATTTCCATAAGTTGTCTCAACATATAAGCTTTGTGAGCCATCACATTTTTCAAGATTTGGCATAACCAAGCCATTATCATTACCAATATCACCAGAAAATACAATAGTATGAGAGTCATTGTTTTCCATATAAGAGAGTTCAATAAACGCAGAACCTAAAATATGCCCAGCATTACGATAAACAAAACTTATTCCTTCACATAATTCATAGTATTTATCATACTCAGGATTTGTCCACTCAAGTGCTGAAAAAGTTTTATCGACATCGAGTGGTTCATAAAGTGGTTTAGAGAGTTTATGCTCTTTGCCTTGTCTCTGTGCCTTTTTAAAGCGTGTCTGAAAATCTTCTGTCATAATTTTAGCACTATCCATCAAAATAATCTGTGCTAAATCCATCGTCGCTGCCGTTGCGTAGATTTTTCCCTTGAAGCCCTCTTTTACAAGCTTAGGAATACGCCCTGTATGGTCAAGATGTGCATGCGTTACAAGCAAATAATCTATATCTTTAGGATCAAAATAGAAAGCTTCAGAATTTTTCTCTTCATCTTCACCCTGAAACATTCCACAATCTATCATTATCTTCACACCACCTACTTCAAATAGATGACACGAACCTGTTACCTCTTTAGTCGCTCCATACGAGTGTACTGTTGCCATAATAATTC
>JALSWC010000268.1 GCA_027060825.1 Sulfurimonas sp. | reverse complement strand
CTTTATATAGATAAAACTGATATAGCCTATGATTTAATAACTAAAGAGAGTCAGTATATCTTTTTATCTCGCCCTAGAAGATTTGGTAAGTCACTTTTTTTAGATACTTTGCATAATATTTTTGAGGCAAATCAAGATTTATTTGAAGGTTTAGCTATTTATGATAAATGGGATTGGGAAATTTCTTATCCTGTTATAAAAATAAGCTTTGATGTAAATTTGCGATCAATTTCCAATATTGAAGACTCTTTGCGTTCCTCTTTGGAAGATAATCAAGAGCGATTGGGCGTAGAGTGTAAAACAAACTCAAATGTTTCTGTATGTTTTAAAGAGTTTATAAAAGCAGTATCAAAAAAGTACAATCAACAAGTGGTAGTATTAATAGATGAGTATGACAAAGCAATACTTGATAATCTTGACCAAATGGAAGTAGCAAAAGAGGCAAGAGAACTTATCAAAGGTTTTTATACTGTTTTAAAAGGGAGTGATGCATATTTAAGATTTGTATTTTTAACAGGGGTATCAAAATTCTCAAGAGCTTCTATTTTTAGTGGACTCAATATGCTTACAGATATATCGTTAAATAAAAAATATGGAGATATTTGTGGATATAGTCAAAATGATATAGAAACATCATTTCAACCATACTTAAAAGATGTAGATTTAGAAAAATTTAAACGATGGTATAATGGCTATAATTTCTTAAAAAGTGATATGTATAACCCTTTCGATGTATTGCAATTTATCGCTAATGATTTTACATTTGAAAACTATTGGTTCGCAACAGGAACACCGACATATCTTATAAAACTTATAGAAAAAAATAATTATTACTTACCACAATTATCAAATCTTACAGTAGATAAAAAGCTACTTGATAGTTTTGATATTGAAAATATTGATTTGGAAGTGATACTTTATCAAAGTGGATATCTAACGATTAAAAGTATCACAATAGATGAAGATGATGATATACTTTATAATCTTGTGTTACCAAACTTGGAAGTAAAAAAATCTTTAAATAATTTTATTATTACTCATCTATATCAAGATAAATCTTTACAAAATAAAACTTTAAGTAAAGCACTAAGAGAACATAATCTTGAAATGTTTGAAACTTCACTTAAATCAATCTTTGCATCAATTCCTTATAATAACTATGCAAATAATAACATACAACACTATGAAGGATTTTATGCAAGTATTATTTATGTATATCTTCAAAGTTTAGGGCTTAGAATTATAGGTGAAGATGTGACAAATAAAGGTAGAATTGATTTAACTATTGTTATGAGCAATTATATCTATATCATAGAATTTAAAGTTGGAAGTGATGATGCCCTCAAGCAGATAAAAGAGAAAAATTATGTTCAGAAGTATCAAAACAGAAATAAATATATCTGTTTGGTTGGGATAAATTTTGATGAGAATGAAAAGAATATTAGTAAGTTTGAGTGGGAAAAGTTATAGACGAAGAAGCTTACATCACATATAAATATTAAGGAAACAGTTGAATACTTTAGTTAATTTTTTAAAAACAAAAGAGATAGAAAAATCGGGTATCTTTATACATCTAAAATGTAGTAAAGATGAAGCAAAAATGTTGCAACATATTGCAGTAAAATATATGAAAGGGCAAGATGATATGCTTGTTCTTGAGCTTTTAGAAGATTTGTATAAAAGTGAAAATTATGAACATCTGCAACATCTAAAAGAGGTGAAAAATCTGCTAGAACTTGGTTGGTTGCATCAGCAGAGTTTTACTCCTGTAAAAATTTCTGAAGTAACGCCTTTGGAACTTTTAAATAGTGCCGTAGGACTTACCCCTGCATTTTTAAAACTCCTTCAAGATGGTACACTTGATTTGGATTTACCAGATATTAAGCCCTATGCAGACCATCTTGAATACTTGCAAGACCAGTTTTTTAGAATTGAGTTGTATCAAAAAATGAGCGTTATTCGTCAAAGTGTGCATGAACACTCTTTGGGAATAGATAGACTCCAAAACAAGCTCCAACATCTTGAGAAACGCATAGAAGAGAGAGTAAAACAGACTTCTGAAAACTTGGGACTCGATAAATTTTTTAAACAAAAGAAGATGAGTAACTATGAACAGGTGATTTTCATTGCACTTTTGCGTGAAGAGTATGGTTCTACGGAGTCCTCTTTGCGTGAGATGAATACACTTATTGATTTAATCTCTTTAGATGATTATGAACGAATAAAAAATCGTTCTCTTTTAGAAGAGGGTTCCAATCTTTTAAGTAGTGGCATTATTGATTATGAAGAGATGCTCAACCCTTTTGGTGGTATAAGCCGTTCTTTTTATATTGTTGATGATGTGCTTCAAAGCATTATTCATCCACAAAAGACAAAAAAAGTAACACGCTTGAAACTAGGTGCTTTGGTAGCTGAACAAAATATATTTGAACTTATTGACAGCGATACCTCTTTGGATGATGTAGTGCTTAATGAAAATACAAAAGAGACGCTTGAAAACTTAATGAAACAGGTAGATAAAGATGTTGTTGCTCGTCTTGTAAAGTGGGGAATTAAAGATAAAAAGAGCGGCATTGATGCACGCATAATCTTTTATGGTGTAGCAGGAACGGGGAAAACAATGACAGCATACTCTCTTGCAAAATCTTTAAAGCGACAGATTCTTGCCTTTGATTGTTCTAAAATTCTTTCAATGTATGTGGGAGAGAGCGAGAAAAATGTTCGTAAAATTTTTGATACTTTTTATGATTTGAGTGCAAAAACGAAAACAGAGCCAATTTTACTTCTTAATGAAGCAGACCAATTTTTGGGTGCAAGAAGTAGTGGAAATATTACAGGTTCAGACCAGATGCACAATCAGATGCAAAACATCTTTTTAGAGCAGATAGAAAACTTTAATGGGATGCTTATAGCAACCACGAATTTGCTTGAAAATATAGATAAAGCATTCTCAAGAAGATTTAACTATAAAATAGAGTTTAAAAAACCAAATAAAGAGCAAAGATTAGAACTTTGGGAAAAAATGCTTCCAAAAGATGCTCCTTATGAAGATGGCTTTGATAAAGCAAAACTTGCAGAGTATTCACTTACGGGTGGGCAGATAAATCTCATTATAAAAAATACAGCCTATAAGGTTGCAGTAAAAGAAAAACCTCTTTTCTTACTTAAAGATTTCACAGATGAAATTAGAAAAGAGAGAGATGCAAACTTCGATAGTGAAAAATCTATGGGCTTTTTAAATAAATAAAAGGGATATTTTATCTCAATGATGTTGCATTAAGTGACATCATTTTCGCCTTTTTCCTCCATCACAACTTTTTTTAATACACTTTTAGATATAGTAAAAGAACTGTTTTTTCTAATAGAGTGTGAATTGGAAATACAACTTTTAATTTAAAAAGGTAGGTTTATATGGAGCATATTAACACTGCAAATCCGTATTTTGGGGTCTTTGTACTGTTTGTTATAACATTTGGTGCATTCATTACAACGACTGTAGTGGCGAGACTAGCGAGTCGTGCGCTTGCACGCAAAGATAGTGAAAAGATTAAACTTTCAGTTTATGAATGTGGACCAGAAATCACAAAACAGCCAAATAGAGTGTCACCACAGTTTTATCTGTTTGCACTGCTATTTTTGCTATTTGATGTTGAAATCGTATTTATGTTCCCATGGGCAGTCGATTTTAAAGTTCTTGGCTGGTTTGGTTTTGTTGAGATGATAACATTTATTGTCCTTTTGGCAATTGGTTTTGTATATGCATGGAAAAAAGGAGCGCTAGAATGGCACAACATAAAGTAAATTATACACAAGATGGTGGTTTACCAATAGCACTTACAAGTGTTGATAAAATCGTAAACTGGGGGCGTTCAAACTCTCTTTGGGCTATGACTTATGGTCTTGCTTGTTGTGGTATTGAGATGATGGCAGCAGGTGCATCAAGATATGACTTTGACCGTTTTGGTACTATCTTTAGAGCCTCTCCTCGTCAATCAGATGTTATGATTGTAGCGGGAACGCTTACAAAAAAACACTCTGAGTTTATTAAGCGTTTGTATGACCAAATGACAGAGCCAAGATGGGTTATTTCAATGGGTTCTTGTGCAAATACTGGTGGTATGTTTAACACTTATGCAACGGTTCAAGGTGTAGATAGAATTATTCCTGTTGATTTGTATCTTCCTGGTTGTGCACCTCGTCCTGAAACACTTCAGTATGGTGTAATGTTGTTACAGAAAAAGATTCGTGCGAACAAAGCAGGCAATGCACAAAAAGCTAAAAGGTTAATGTAATATGAGAGCGTATAAACCTAAAGATAATGTACAAGCAAAAGCTTACTATACGGACAGATTTTATGTTGCACCACAAGTGCCAAAATCAGCAGTAGAGACAGATGAAGTTTTTGCAAGTGATTTAGAGGCTATAAAAGCAAAGTTTGAAGTAAAAGATGCATATATTCAAGTAGAGCAAATGGTAATTTACATTAATGCTCACGATATATATGGTGTTTTAGAATTGATGAGAGATGAGTTGCAATATACACAACTCTCAGAGATGAGTGCCATTGATTGGTTGGCAAAAGATAACACTTTTGAAATTTTTTACCAAATGCTTAGTATGACAAAACGCAAGCGTATTCGTGTAAAATATTTCATTGAAAATGGTCAAGCCGTTGATTCTGTAGAGAAACTCTTTAGAAGTGCCGATTGGTCTGAGCGTGAAATGTTTGATATGTTCGGCATTGAAGCAAATAACCATCCATTTATGAAGCGTATTTTGATGCCATATGATTGGCAAGGAAATCCACTTCTAAAAACATATCCTTTAGAGGGTGATGAGTTTGCTGCATGGTATGAAGTAGATAAAATTTATGGAAAAGAGGCTCGTGACATCATTGGGCCTGAACTTCGTGATACTGCTCGTGTTGATAGATATGATTCTGAGCGTTTTTCTCGTCTTGGATTTGAAGTTCCAAAAGGGACTAAAATTACAGGTGATGAAGAGCCTCATGTTGAATCTTATCAAGAAGAGAGTGGCGTATTTATGGTTACAAAATTAGATAAAGAGTCATCAAAAGTAATTGATGATCCACAAAGATAGGGTGGTATAAAATATGGCACAAGTAAAAAATAGATTAACACCATTTTTTGAAAATATAACATTTGATAGAGATGACAATGAATTGGTACTTAACTTCGGTCCACAGCATCCATCAGCTCATGGTCAATTGCGTTTAATGTTGCATCTGCAACAAGAACAGATTGTAAAAGCACATCCAGATATAGGCTATTTGCACCGTGGTATGGAGAAGATGGCTGAAAATATGATTTATAACGAGTTTATGCCGACAACAGACCGTATGGACTACATTGCTTCTTCTTCAAATAACTATGGTTTTGCTCTTGCAGTTGAAAAACTCATTGGGCTTGAAGTTCCTCGTCGTGCAAAAGTTATTCGTATGTTTCTTTTAGAGATTAACCGTTTGATGTCTCATCTTTTCTGGTTAGCAACAACTGCACTTGATATTGGGGCTATGACAGTCTTTCTTTTCGCATTCCGTGAGAGAGAGTATTTGATGGATATTATTGAAGGCTATTGTGGAGCTAGACTTACGCATGCTGCTATTCGTATTGGTGGTGTTCCTTTAGATATTCAAGATAGTTTCTTAGGACAACTGAGAGTATTTTTAGATAAACTGCCTCAAAATATTAAAGATTATGAAGATTTACTAGACTCTAACCGTATTTGGCTTATGAGAATGGAAGAAGTTGGAACTATTTCAACTGAAATGGCACTCTCATGGGGCTGTACAGGTCCAATGCTTCGAGCTTCTGGTGTTGCTTGGGATATTCGTAAAGAAGAGCCGTATGAACTCTATGATGAAGTAGAATTTAATGTTCCTTTTTCAGATAAGGGAGATAACTTCGCTCGTTACCGTATTTATATGGAAGAGATGCGTGAGAGTGCAAAAATTTTGTACCAATGTATAGAGATGTATGAAAAGTGTGAAAAAGATGGGCAAACAGAGCTTATGGCACATGCTCCAAAATATATTTCAGCACCAAAACTCGACATCATGACACAAAATTACTCTTTGATGCAACACTTTGTACTTGTAACACAAGGGATGCGACCACCAGTTGGAGAAGTCTATGTAGCGACTGAATCACCAAAAGGTGAGCTTGGATTTTACATTAATTCTCAAGGTGGACCATATCCGTATAGATTGAAACTTCGTGCGCCATCGTTCTGGCACACAGGAATTTTAACGGACCTTTTACCAGGTCACTATATTCCAGATGTTGTATCTATTATTGGTACTACAAATATCGTATTCGGTGAGGTTGACAGATAATGAAAAGATATGACTTAAGAAAACTTGGAAATGATTTTGAACCTCGTATGAAAGAGATTTTAGGGGAAAAGCATAAAGAGAATGAGACACTCATTTTTCTTTTTGAAATAGGTGATTTCACTCCAATTCAGAGAAGTGCTGATTTGGTAAAAGAGTGTGGATATGAACTCTACAACTCACTAAAATTCAACGAAGTCGATTGGACTATCGTTGTTAAAAAATAGGAATCTGTTGTGAGTAAAGTATATTTTTCTACTTGGAATGGAGAGTCTATAAATAATATAGGCAAACCAGAAGAAGAGTGGGAAGAGTCAGCTTATAATCTACCAGCACAGTATGATGATCATCGAGATTCAAAAGCCTTTATAGGCTGGGACGGTGTTGCACTGTTTCATGAGAATGTGGATGTTATTCGTTTGGCTATGGAGTATGCAGCACAGTATCAGGTCTATTCTGAAGCGTGTGGGCGTTGTGCTCCTGGTCGTTGGGGTGGTCGTATTTTATATGATGTACTCGATAAAATTGCTCGTGGTGAGGGTGAAGTTTCTGATTTGGAGCACCTAAAAGAGATTGGAAAAAGTATGCAGGTTACTTCTAAATGTGAGATTGGAAAAACTGTTCCAAATCCTATTTTAGATTTAATGGAGCATTTTGAAGATACTTTTTTAGAGTGCATCAATGAGAAGAAAAAATCTATTCATTATGATGAAAGTGCAAGCTATATAGCAAAAATAACGGCACCTTGTAGTGATGCTTGTCCTTCTCATGTAGATATTCCTGGTTATATTGAAGGTGTAAGAGATTTACGCTTTGATGACTCCCTAGAAGCTACGCGTCAAACTATGCCATTAGCCCATGTTTGTGGTCGTGTTTGTCCTCACCCATGTGAAGACGCTTGTCGTCGTACAAATTTAGATGAGCCTATCTCTATTATGGCACTCAAACGCCTTGGTGCTGATTGGGAGACTGATCATGGCTATGACTTTTTCCATCCGATGGAGAAGAAACCTGCAAATGGCAAAAGAGTAGCTGTTGTAGGTGCTGGTCCTGCTGGACTTACTACGGCATATTATCTTTGTGCAGATGGTGTTGAAGTAGATGTTTATGAAGAACTTCCTGTTCTTGGTGGTGAGGTAACTGTTGGTGTTCCTGAGTATCGTATGCCTTGGGATAAATATATGCAAGATATCGAGTGTGTACGCGATATGGGTGTGAATTTTATTACAAATTATAAAGTTACGGATGAAGATATGCGTCGCTTTGAAAAAGAGTATGATGCAACAATGATAGCTTCTGGTACGCGTATCTCTAAAAAAGTTCGTTGTGAAAATGAGCGAGAAGAGATAAAAGGGTACTGGGGTGCTATTGATTTTCTTGACTGGGTAAACTTGTATGAGAAATTTGACATTAAAACACCAAAAGAGGTACAAGAGAAGCAGATGCTTCCAACTGATTTCGTGGACTTAACTGGGAAAACAGTTGTCTGTGTCGGTGGTGGTTTTACCTCTATGGATGTTGTGCGTTGTTCCATTCGAGCAGGTGCAAAAAAAGTCTATATGATTTATCGTCGTGATGAGAAGACTATCATCCGTAATACAACTTATGAGGAGTATCACGAAGCTGTTGAAGAGGGTGTAGAATTTTTATTCCATTCAGCTGTAAATAACATTACTACTGATGACGATGATATTTTAAGAGAGCTTTTAATTGATAAATTTGAGCTTGTTCCTGATCCAAATGGTGGGCGTGCGCAACTTGTAAAAATTGAGGGTAAATCTTATACTATAGAAGCAGATTACCTTATTCCTGCTGTTTCTCAAAGTGCTGATTTAGGTTTCTTACCTGAGGAGTGGGATATTGAGATGACTTCATGGGCGACTATTAAGACAAATGGGAAAGATTATATGACTTCTCGTAAGGGAATTTTTGCTTCTGGAGATTGTGAATATGGTCCTATGACTATTGTTAATGCAGTGGGTCAAGCAAAACGAGGTGCTTCTGTCATTAGCCGTTTTGTACAGAGTGGCGAGATTACCTTGAGTGATGATGAAATAATGGAAGACCATCTTGCAAAATTGAAGGTTTATGATAAAAAAGAGAAAGTGAGTGGTTGGCTTCCAGGTCTTCCTCGTGAACACTCCTCAGTTTTAGATGCTGAGTATCGTAAACATAACAATGCAGAGGTAAACTTGGGCTTTACACAAGATGAAGCACTAAGTGAAGCTGAACGCTGTATGCGTTGTTATTACATCGCTATGGTACAGGCATAAGGAGGTCATGAATGAGTAAAACAGTTAATTTTAAAATTGATGGCAAAGAGGTAACTGCACAAAAGGGTGAAACTATTCTGCAAGTAGCAAGAAAAAATGACATCTATATTCCTACTATGTGTTACATCTCAAAAACTTCGCCATGTGCATCATGCCGAATTTGTTCTGTTGAAGTAACAGGTGTTGATGGCTTTATTTTAAGTTGTAATACCCCTCCTACTGAGGGTATAGAGGTAAAAACAAACTCACAAGAGCTTGAACTTGAACGCACTAACATTATGAAGCTTTATGATGTAAATCATCCTTTAGAGTGTGGTGTTTGTGATAAATCTGGCGAATGTGATTTGCAAAATATGACTTTAGAATTTGGTGTAGCAAAACAAGATTTTTCTGCAAAAGATCAAGCTAGAAGCATAGAAAATTGGGGATTAATTAATTATGACCCAGCACTTTGTATTATGTGTGAAAAGTGTGTGCATGTTTGTAATGAAGTGATAGGGGATGATGCCATTGATGTAAAATTTGGTGGGTACTCTTCTGTTATTATTCCAAAAAATGCACAGACACTTGACTGTACTTTTTGTGGCGAGTGTATTGCTGTTTGTCCTGTTGGCGCACTTGTAAGTTCTGATTTTAAATACTCTGCGAATGCATGGGAACTTTCTCGTATTCCTTCTACTTGTGCACACTGTTCAGCTGGGTGTTCTTTAGAGTATGAAGTAAAACATGGAAGCGATAGAACGCAAAGTGCAAATGCAATTTATAGAGTGAAAAACAATTATGAATTTGCAACACTTTGTGGTGCTGGTAGATTTGGATTTGATTTTCAAAATAGCGCTACAAAAGATGAAACTGCGTTTAACAAGGCAGTGGAGACTCTAAAAAGTGCAAATGCCATTCGTTTCTCTTCAATGATTACAAATGAAGAGGCTCATATTTTACAACTTTTAAAAGAAAAATTAGGTCTGAAACTTTTCAATGAAGATGCACGACTTTATGGCAATTTTATGCAAGCATATAGTTCTATTAGTGGAAAATTACACCATAGTGGCTCTTTAGATGCTATTAAACAGGCTGATGGGGTTATTGTCTTTGGTACAAGAATATCGACTGATAATCCAATGGTACGCTACGCACTAAGGACTGCATCACAACATAATGGTGCAAAAATTGTCTATGCTCATCCTATGGAAGATGCTTTGATGCAAAACACTGTAACACAGTTTATAAAGTATGAAGCAGGTTCAGAAGAGGGCGTTATAGCACTTCTTGCAAATGAACTCTTGCAAAATGAAGATATAGATGCATCAAGTAGAGCATTTTTAGATGATTTAGATTTAGGGTATTTAGAAGCTGAGAGTAATGTTGGCGATGATGAACTCAAATCTATGACAAAAGCATTTTCAAGAAGTTCTAAGCGTGTTCTTGTTGTAGGAAGTGATCTGTTTGCTCACAAGAGAGCAAAAAATATTGCAAAAATTGTAGCATTGATTGAAAAATATACAGATTTTTCTTTAGTTGTTGTGCCAAATGAAGTAAATACAGCTGGTGTTTCACTTCTTTGTGACCTTGACTGTGATGAAGAGAGTGCAAATATTGTGGGCTATAATGCAAAAGGCGATTTTGTACTCTCATCTCTTGAAGAGGCTGATTTAGCAATGCCTGCACTTAATCAAGTAGAGGGAAGCGTGGTAAATGTTGATAATCAAGTTTTACCACTTAATGTTGCTTTAGCTTTTGATGGGTATAATTTAAATGATTTAGCCAATGCTTTAGGTCTGCATAAAGAGAATACGATTGAATATACAAAAGAGTTAGCAACTGCAAAAGGTTTTAAAGTGATTGAATTTGATGCACTTGAAAACTTCTATACTGTTTACGGTGAAGATGTAAGAGGGTATATTTTAGATGAGGTTGCTTGTGTGAGTGATGGTAAAATAGAAGAAGTGGCAGAGCTACCAGAGTTTAATGGTACAGTTATTTATCACTGTAACCCTGTTTTACAATTTAATCAATTTACAAACAAAACAAAACAGTTGGAAAAAGATACTGCTTTAAGAGGTTCTGCACAGTTTGCCGCAGCAGCTCGAATATCTGATGGTGATGAAGTAGAGATTCATTTTGCTTCAAAAACTATAAAGCGTATCTTCAAACAAGATGATGAATTAAAAGGAACTATAGCACTCAATCCAAACTTTGATATTCAAGAAGATTGTAGTCAATATAGATTTGAAAAATCCAAAATAGTGAGAGTAGTATAATGAGTAAGATTACTATAAATATTGATGGAAAAGAGGTTCAAACGCAAGAGGGTGAGTTTATATTAAACGCAGCCCGTGCGAACGATATTTTTATTCCTGCAATATGTTACCTGACGAGATGTAGTCCAACTTTGGCTTGTCGTATATGTTTAGTGGAAGCAGATGGAAAGCAGGTATATGCTTGTAATGCTAAGGCTAAAGATGGTATGAACATTACAACCACAACTGAGACAATAGAGAAAGAACGCCGTGCAATTATGGAAGTTTATGATGTAAATCATCCTCTTCAATGTGGTGTTTGTGACCAATCTGGAGAGTGTGAATTACAAAACTATACACTTCTTATGGGCGTTGATTCTCAAAGCTATGCCATTAAAGATGTCGATAGAAGTTCTCATGATTGGGGACATATTCATTATGATCCAGGTCTTTGTATAGTTTGTGAGAGATGTGTAACTGCATGTAAAGATATGATTGGGGATAACTCTTTAAAAACAGTTCCTCGTGGAGCAGATGCTCTTAATGCAGATTACAAGGCTGAAATGCCAAAAGATGCCTATGCTATGTGGAATAAACTCAATAAGTCAGTTATTGGTTTAACAAATGGTACAGATGTTCTTGATTGTACTTCTTGTGGTGAATGTGCTTCTGTTTGTCCTGTTGGAGCGCTTGTTGATACACACTTTATGTACACATCAAATGCATGGGAGCTTAATCAAATTCCTGCAACTTGTGGTCACTGTTCTGCAGGGTGTCAAATCTCTTATGATGTAAAACATGGAAGTATTGATAATCCTGAAGATAAGATTTACCGTGTAATGAATGAGTGGAATTATGTTTCACTTTGTGGGGCGGGTAGATATGGCTTTGATTATCAAAATGCAGATGCAATAAAAGATGAAGAGGCGTTTAATGGTGCAGTAGAGGCATTTAAAAAAGCAGACACCATTGCGTTTACTTCTACTATTACAAATGAAGAGGCGTATCTTTTACAGAAGATGAAAGAGAAGTTTGGATACAAGCTTGTAAACAGTGAAGCAAAAGCTTTTCAAACATTTTTAAATGAGTATAGTAAAATTAGTGGTACAAAACTCTATGGAAGTGATTTGGAAAAAGTACATACTACAAACTTTATAGTCTCTGTTGGTTCGGCTTTAAAAACCGATAATCCAAATGCAAGATATGCACTTAATAACTCACTTACAGTTAATAAGGGTGCAGGACTCTATTTTCATCCTGTAAAAGACCCTATTATTGAGGGACTTGCAAAATCAATAATGACTGTTACTCATGCACCACTTCAAGAGGAAGTTGCACTCTATCTTCTTTTAGATTTATTTGGTGATAAAGAGAAGTTACCAAAAGATATTGTTAACTACTTGGCATCATTTCATTCTGAAAAAACAGTCACTGTAACTGAGACTATTCGAGAAAAAGTTATAGAAAAAGTTATTGAGAAAAAAGTAAATGAAGAGACAGGAGAAGAGGAAGAAGTAGAAGTAGAAAAATCTAAAATGGTTCCTAAAAAAGTATCTAAAGAGGTTGTAGTAGATGATAACAAACTCCTTGAAATTTTAGGTGCTGATGATAAATTTATGGAAACTTTAGAGAAAAACCTTAAGAAAAAAGAGACTTTTGCTCTTATGGTTGGTCCAGATTTATATAGCCATCCAAATGCAAGAAACTTAGCGCGTCTTGTTGCTTTAGTTGAAAAATACTCTAAATTTGAACTTGTTATGATTCCTGCTCTTACAAATACTCTTGGTGTTTCACTTATTTGTGAGCTTGATGATGCAAAAGGTTCTTCTACTATTGGATATAACACAGATGGTGATTTTGTACTCTCTGGACTTGGTGATGGTGATTTAGATATGCCAGCAATCAATCAGCAAGAGGGAACATTAACAAGTATTAACAAGCGTGTAAATCCTACAAACGCAGCTATTGGTTACAATGGATATGAACTTAATGATATTGCAAATGCACTTGGATTTGATGCACAAAATGTAATTGACTACACTGCAAAACTTCCAACTATGGTTGGCTTTAAAGCAGAAAAATTTGACAATCTTCCAAATCATTATGAAAATGATGGAACAGAAGTTCGGGGTTATGTGTTAGAAAATGTAGCAGTTCAAGCAGATGATGATGAAAGTGTAGATAAATTCAGCGATGATAAGCTTGAAGATTGTATAATCTACTCAGCTAACCCTGTAAGACAGTTTACAGCGTTTACACAAAAGACTACTAATCTTCATGAGAAGAGTGGTGTTTATATGAGTGAAGAGTATTTGTCTAGCTCTGATTTCAATGAGGGTGATAGTGTAAAAGTCAAAACTGTAAATGGAGAACTTACAGCGACTGTGGTGAGTGACAATAAAATTGCAGGTTCAATTGTAGTTTTACCGACATTTGACAAAAAATTAAATTCAGAGGCTCTCTTTGACGGTTACCGTTTTAGTAAAGCTTCGATAGAAAAGGTGTAATATATGGATACAGCATATCTAATTGAAACGATAATTAAAGTCGTTGTAATCTTACTTATATTTTCAGCATTAGCTGGTATTGGTACATATTTTGAGCGTAAAATTCTGGCATTTATGCAACGCCGTTTAGGGCCTATGAATGTTGGTCCTTATGGTTTGCTACAAGTTGCAGCAGATGGTGTAAAACTCTTTACAAAAGAGGATATTATTCCAACAAATGTTGTTGCTCCAATATTTAAAATAGCACCAGTTATTACAGCTGCAACTGCGTTTATGGCAGCTGCAGCAATTCCATTTTTTCCAGAATTTACAATTTTTGGTTATACGGTGCATCCAATTGTTGCTGATATTAACATTGGTATATTGTATATTTTAGGAATGATGGCAGTTGGACTTTATGGTCCAATGCTTGGTGGTATGGCATCTGCAAATAAGTTTTCACTTCTTTCAGCAGCGCGTACTGCCGCGGTATTTATTTCGTATGAAGTTGTAAGTGGTTTAGCAATACTTGCTCCTATTATGATGGTTGGTTCTCTTTCATTAGTTGATTTTAACAATTATCAAATTGGTGGTATTTCTCACTGGATTGTATGGTCTCAACCTGTTGCCTTTATACTCTTTTGGATTTCTGCATTTGCTGAAACTGGTCGTACACCATTTCACTTAATTGCAAATGATCATGAGATTATTGATGGTTTTGGTACTGAGTATTCTGGTATGAGATGGGGACTTTTCTTTATTGGTGAGTATGCAAATATGTTCTTTATCTCATTTGTTATTCCTCTTATTTTTTTAGGTGGTTTTGGTGATGGTTCATTTCTTGGTGCGATAGGATTACTTGCAAAAGTTGCATTTTTCTTTTTCTTCTTTTTATGGACAAGAGCTGCATGGCCAGATGTAAGACCAGATCAACTTATGTGGTTGTGTTGGAAAGTGCTTATGCCAATAGCAGTGATAAATGTAGTTATCACTGGTTTTGTGATGATGTTTTAAGGGGATAATGAATGAATATGGAAGCATTTAATGATAGAAATGTAGCTGATAACGGTTACTTTTTAGTTGATATTGAAGATTATCCTACTGATGGTTGGGGTAAGTTTAAGCGTGTGGTAAAGAGAAGTTTCAAAGGTGAGCTTTTTGTTGGGCTTTGGGTAGTTATGAGAGAGATGATTCGTTTTGACATTCATACTGTACAATACCCTCAAGAGAAGATGCCAATAGGACCTCGTTACCGTGCAATTCATGAGATGAAAAGATTGTGGGAAAGTGATACTGAACGATGTATTGGCTGTGGTCTTTGTGAAAAGATTTGTATTTCGGATTGTATTCGTATAGATACAAAAATAGATGAAAATTCTCGTAAAGAGGTTTCTGAATATACAATTAACCTTGGTCGTTGTATTTTTTGTGGATACTGTGCAGAAGTTTGTCCAGAACTTGCAATTACACATGGTGGAGAGTATGAAAATGCATCTGATCAAAGAGAACATTTTACAATGTATGAAGATATGCTAACACCTCTTGATGTAATGAAAGCTGGTAAACAGCTGGAATTTGAAGGTTTTGGTTCTATCACACCACATGAAGATGAGCGTGTTAAAAAAACACCTCTGGCATATTAAGGAGTTTTGATTATGTTTGAAGCGGTAGCGTTTTACTTGTTTGCATTTTTAACGATTACGATGTTTATTATTACGGTAACAACATCTCAAGCGTTGTATGCATTAACTGCATTAGCAGCAGGAATGATTTTTATATCAGCATTTTTCTTTATTCTAGGTGCTGATTTTTTAGGTGCGATTCAAATAATCGTTTATACTGGTGCTGTAATGGCTCTCTATGCGTTTGGTATGATGTTTTTTGATACAACTCGTAGTGTAAAAGAGAAACAAGGGAATAAATTTATTATTACTGGTCTATCTACATTAGCAGCTGTATTGGTTGTTCTTATTGTTGGTGCGCCGATGGTATCTAATAATATTGTTGCTCTCTACCCTACTATCGATGGTATGGGAAATGTCCAAAATGTTGGTTTAATTCTTTTCACAAAGTATCTTGTTCCCTTTGAACTAGCAGCAGTAATGCTTTTAGTAGCAATGGTAGCAGGTATTGTTCTTGCTGGTAAGAAAATGGATCGTTCAATTACATTGACAAATGATGCTGAACTTGAAATAGAAAAAAATAAAAAGGTGCTTTCATGATGGAAATAGGTTTAAACCACTATCTTGTTTTATCTACAATTTTATTTGCAATTGGTTTAGTGGGTGTAATGCGTAGAAAAAATCTGCTTTTACTCTTTTTTGCAACTGAAATTTTATTAAACGCAGTAAATATAGCTTTTGCAGCGATTTCACACTATTATGGCGATATGACGGGACAAATGTTTGCGTTTTTCATTATTGCTGTCGCTGCTTCTGAAGTTGCAGTTGGACTTGGTCTTTTGATAGTATGGTACAAACGCCATGGTTCAATTGATTTAGATGTACTTACAACAATGAAAGGATAAAGAATGGAAAAATATTTATATATAGCTCTTTTCGCACCTTTAGTAAGTTCTTTGTTTTCGCTTCTTTTTACAGCGACACCAAAGAAACTTTTTACAGGTATAGTTGCGAGTTTATTGATTATAACTTCATTGATAAGTAGTAGCATACTTTTAACACATATATTAGAGACTGGTGAGCCAATTCATGTAACAATGATGACATGGATGCAAACAGGTGGTCTTTATATTCCATTTGGATTTTTGGTAGATCAGGTTTCTGTTACTATGATGATGGTTGTTACTTTAGTCTCATCTGTTGTTCATGTATATGCAATCGGTTATATGGATCATGACAAAGGTTTCAATAGATTCTTTGCTTGGCTCTCGGCATTTGTATTTTCAATGATGATTCTTGTAATGAGTGATAACTATGCTGGTCTTTTCATTGGATGGGAAGGTGTTGGTCTCTGTTCTTGGGGTCTTATTGGTTTTTGGTTTCATAAAGAGAGTGCTACTTGGGCAGCGAATGAAGCGTTTATTATGAACCGTATTGCTGACCTTGGAATGTTGATTGGACTTTTCTTAATTTATTGGAATACTGGAACACTCCAATATGATGGTGCTTTTGCAGCATTTCATCAATTACCTACTGCTACACTTACTTGGATTGGAATTTTCCTTTTCATTGGTGCTATGGGTAAATCAGCACAGTTTCCACTCCATACTTGGCTTGCAGATGCAATGGAAGGCCCTACACCAGTTTCAGCATTGATTCACGCAGCTACAATGGTAACAGCAGGTGTTTATCTTGTAATCCGTTCTCATGAGCTTTATAGTTTAATTCCTCATGTTGGTCTCTTTATTGCAAGTCTTGGTACATTTGTTGCACTCTTTGCAGCATCTATGGCACTTGTAAATCGTGATATGAAACGAGTCATTGCGTACTCTACGCTTTCACAGTTAGGGTATATGTTTGCAGCGGCTGGTCTTGGTGCTTATTGGGTAGCACTCTTTCACTTAATGGCACATGCTGGTTTTAAAGCATTGCTTTTCTTAGGTGCAGGGAATGTTATGCATGCTATGAAAGATGAACTTGATCCATTTAAAATGGGTGGACTCAAAAAAGTGATGAAATGGACTTGGATTATGATGGTAATTGGTTCTCTTGCTTTAGCAGGTGTTATTCCATTTGCTGGGTTCTTTTCTAAAGATACAATTCTTGAAGCAGCATACTCTGGAAATCATATGGTTATTTATGGTGTTTTACTTTTTACTGCAGGTTTAACAGCATTTTATTCATTTAGACTTGTTGCTTTGATTTTTCATGGTGAAGAGCGTTATAAACTTTTTGGAGTTCATCCACATGAAGCATATAGATTTATGTTAGTAGCTATGAGTCCACTTCTTCTTGTTGCTATTGTAGTAGGGATTCTTCAAACACCTTTCTTTGATATGGTTGAAGAGGTATTAAATGGACATGAATATCATATTGAACATACGCTTGCTTTAATTATGTTAGTTGGAACACAACTTTTCGTTGGTTTAGCAATTCTTTATGCTTATGTAAAATATGCAAATTCAAAAATAAAAGTTCCAGATGGTACATCTAAAATTGAAAATTCATTTGCTTATAAATTATTGATTAATCAATATTATATTCCTTATGCTTATGAAGAGTATATAGTAAAACCATATAGAGAACTTTCAGAATTTTTCTGGCAAAAAATTGATGTTAAAGTTGTAGATGCAACTGTAGATGGTATTGCTAGTATTATTTATAATACTGGTGAAAAAACAAGAGATATGCAAAGTGGTAATTTATCTACAATGCTTAGATGGATGGTGGTAGGTCTTATTATACTATTATCATTAGCTGTAATCTTTGGATTTACAGTGAAATATTCAGGAGTTTAGTATATGTTAGATCATATTTTATCGATATTGATATTCTTTCCAGCTCTTGCGGCTGTATTTGGTTTTATGATTCAAAAAGAGAGTATGCGTACTTATGGTGTTGCAGTTGCTCTTATTGAATTTGTTTTGTCTTTAGTGCTGTGGTATGCGTTTGATAATAATGTCTCGGGAATGCAATTTGTAGAAAATATTCCTCTTATTCCAGCATTTGGAATTAACTATAGTTTAGGTATAGATGGAATTTCTCTATTTATTATCATCTTATCAGCATTCTTTACATTTTTAGGAATAGTGAGCTTAACAGATACTCCGAAAGTGAAGTATATGATTATTACGCTACTATTTTTACAGATGACTATGGCTGGTGTATTTGCTGCACTTGATGCGATTGTATTTTATACATTCTGGGAACTTTCACTTGTACCAATGCTCTATATTATCGGTGCTTGGGGTGGACCTCTTAGAATATATGCTTCAATTAAGTTTTTCTTATATACATTTGCAGGTTCACTGGTAATGCTTGTTGGTATGCTTTTTATGGCATATTTTTACCATCAAGCAGCAGGTGTTTGGAGTTTTTCTATCTTAGATTGGTATAGATTAGTTCTACCTGAAAACTTTCAACTATGGTTATTTGTTGCTTTCTTTATCGGTTTTGCTATTAAGGTACCAATGTTTCCGTTTCATACTTGGTTACCGTATGCACATGGTCAAGCACCAACTATTGGTTCTGTAATTCTTGCAGCAATTTTACTTAAAATGGGTACATACGCATTTGTAAGATTTTCATTACCACTTTTTCCTGATGCTGCTGCATACTTTATGATTCCAATTGCAATTTTGGCAGTTATAATGATTATATACACATCTATGGTTGCATATGCTCAAAAAGATATAAAGCAGGTTGTTGCTTATTCATCTATTGCACATATGGGTGTCATCATACTTGGTACTTTCGCTTTAAATGTAGAGGGTGTTTCTGGTTCTATTTTCTTAATGTTAGGTCACGGTGTTGTAGCAGGTGGTCTCTTTATGCTTGTTGGTGTTATTTATGATAGACGACATACTAAGCTTATGAGTGAGTTTGGTGGTTTAGCACATGTAATGCCTCGTTATGCTACTATATTCGGTATTATGATGATGGCTTCTGTTGGTTTACCTTTGACAATTAACTTTGTTGGTGAATTTTTAAGTCTTCTTGGATTTTATCAACAGTCTCATATATTAACACTCCTTGCTGGTACAGGTATTATTGTTGGAGCTATCTATATGCTCGCTGCATATAAAAAAGCTTTCTTTGGTGAAGTTACAAATGAGGCAAATAAAAATTTACCTGATATAAATAAAAAAGAGCTTTTTGGAATTATTCCATTAGTAATTGTTGCTATCTGGTTAGGTGTTTATCCAAAACCAGTTTTAGGACCAATAAACAATTCTGTTACATCAATTATTAAATTGATGCATGCTAAAGCAACAACTGAATTGGCTAAAGAGAGAATCCCTGATCTGACTAAACCAAGAGTTTTTTTGATGAAAAAGACAATTAATAAGGAGGTGAACTAATGTTAGCGCCAGTAAATATTCCTTTTGAGTCATTAAATCTTATGACTCTTGCCCCTATGCTTATTCCTATTATAGGTGCTTTACTTATTTTAGTAATTGATGTAGTGAAGGGTGGTTTAGATAAATCTCTTTATGTTGTGCTTGCTTTACTCTTTTTAGTGATGGATTTCTTTTCGCTGTTAGGTAATGCAGGTCTCTTCTCTCATGATGGTACAATTATGGGTATGTTTGATGTGATGCTTATAGATGGTTTAGCACTTCTTGGACAATTTATAATTGTTGGTGCTTCAATGCTCTTTATTCCTTTATCATTAACGCATAAACGCTTCCATGAATTTTCATATCCTGAATTTTTTGCACTCTTTTTATTTATGATTGCAGGTTTTCAGTTTATGGTAGCGACTGACAATATTATTTTGGTATTTGTTGGGCTTGAGACTTCCTCTTTAGCACTTTATACTTTAATTGCTATGCATAACCGTGATAAATCTTTTGAAGCAGCTATTAAGTACTTTACTATGGGTGCATTAGCAGCAGGATTTTTTGCTTTTGGTGCTATGATTTTATATGCTCTTACTGGTTCAGTAGAGATAAATAAAATTGCTTTAGTGTTAGCTTCAAATGGATACTCTGATATTGGGTATGTTCTTGTGGGTGTTGCGTTTATGTTAGCTGCATTTGCTTTCAAACTTTCACTCATACCTTTTCATACTTGGGCTCCAGATGTTTATGAGGGTGCTTCAGCTGCTATGGCAGGGTATATGTCTATTGTTCCTAAAATTGCAGCTTTTGTAGTTGCCATGAGATTTTTTGAATTTTTAATTCATAGTCATATTGTATGGCTTGAAGTTGTTTTATATGCTTTTGTAGTCATTACAATGACCGCTTCAAATATGTGGGCATTGGTGCAAACAGATGTAAAACGAATGCTTGCCTATAGTTCTATATCTCATGCAGGTTTTGTGATGGCTGCCATACTCATAGGAACAACACAAGCAAATAGTGCTTTGTTCTTATATTGGATTTTATTTAGCTTTACAAACTTAGGATCGTTTTCTATGCTATGGATTTCTCGACAAAAAAATCTTATTGATGGACAGTCTTCAGACCATAGTTATGACAAATTTGCAGGTATGATCAAAACTTCACCTGTTGCTGCACTTATTATGGGACTGTTTATGTTAAGTTTAGCAGGTGTGCCTCCATTTGCACTCTTTTGGGGTAAACTTTATATGATTAGTTCAGCTGTTTCAAGTGGCTATACTATTCTTGCTCTTATTATGGCGCTTAACTCTGCTATTGCAGGGTATTACTACTTAAAACTAATTGTCTATATGTTTATGAAAGAACCTGTTGTTGGCGTGGATGGTGAAATCTATGTTGCAAATGCAACTTTAGCACTCCGTACAATTATTGGAATAGCAGCTGTTGCAACTATATTTGCTTTTGTTGCTATAAATCCTCTTTTAGAGTTTATTACTGCATTTGTATCTAAAAGCGGTTACTAAACTTTAAAATTAGATACAGAGGGAGAGGGAATTTGTTAAAATGGTTACTCTTACTCTCTCTCTGTATTCCCTCTTTTGCATTAGAAATCATAGTCGATAGTGCAAAAGACGACTTTATAAAATACTCTACACTGCAACTAAATGCAAAAACTCCTTTCTCTTGTCAAGCAATAAAAAATAATTTTGATATTACTACAAAAGTAGTATGTGCATTCTCAAAAAAACCTTCAAAAAATATTCAAAATTTCCAGAATGATTTTTTTAGAGTGAATATGCTTCTTAAAAACAATACTTTTTTTATTATTATAAAGCCAGTTTATAAACTAAAATTATTTTCAAATATATTTAATCTCTCTAAAGATGCTACTGTTTTTAGTGCTAAGGCTAGTGATGCAAAAAGTTGGACTCTGCTTGGGTATAAGAAAAAAATGCCATTGTTAAAAAAAGAGAAAGTGCAAGCTAACATTGCCCTTAATTTTCCATTTTATCTTAACAAAAATAAACTTCCTTATGTTGGAAGTTTGGATTTGCAAGGTAATCCTGTATATATAAAAAAAGTAGAAGATGTAAAAGAGTACTTAAATGTTAAGAAACTCTATAAACTACGACAGTATGATGACTGTTTAAACAGTATAAAAAATGTTTTAAGTAGCTATCCAAACACACTTTTTAAAGAAGAATTACTCTACTATAAAATTAAAGTAGAAGATAAACTCAAAGATTACGAAGCTGTAGTCTCCTCTTCAAAGAGCTTTTTAAGAGACTACTCTTCAAGTGATGATATTGCAGAAGTTCTCTCTCTTGTTGCTAAAAGTTATGCAAAACTTTCACAATCAGCAGATGCAGACTACTTTTTTGATAGGCTCTTTAGTGAACATCCTAAGAGCCTCTATACTCAATGGGGTTATATTTATAAAGGGGATATGCTTGCAGATAATGCAGCAAATAAAGAGGCTGAAAAATATTATGCTAAAGCACTGGACCAAACACAAAGTCTTGAACTTGCTGCAACGGCTGCGTTTCGTTTAGCAAATATCTTACTAAGTGGTTCATCAAAAGAGGCAGCACAATATGCTATGAAAATTGCAGAGGCAAAACCAAGCTATTTTGCACAGCATTTGGAGGCTTCACAAAAAATGATGAATAGTTTTGCAGATATAGATGATTATAAAACAGCAGCAGCCATAGCTGGAGCTATTTTAAAAGGCATAAATACTAGTAATGATGCGTATGAAGGGTTATTAAAAGACAAAGCACTCTGGCTTGCTAAAACAAAAGACAAAAAAGCAGCACTAAAAGCTCTTAATGACTATATGAAAAAATTTCCTGATGGAGATTATATTACTATAGTTGAAAATGTGAAAAATGAGCTCTTTTTTGATGTGACAGACTTAAATGCAAGTGCAAAATTAAGTGAATATAATAAGCTAATACAAGAGTATAAAAATGAAACAATAGGTAAAAAAGCACTCTATGAAAAAGCAAAACTCCTTTTAAAAGAGAAAAAATATTCAAAAGTATTAGCACTTAAAAATGCACTTTTACAACTTGACACAGAGAATTACAAGGGTATTGCAAGCATCATAAAAGAGGCAGCAAAAGGAAATATGAAACATGCCTTAGAGAAAAAAGATTGCATAAAAGTTCTTACTATATCCCAAGAGTACAATATAACGCTTTCAGATAGATGGGATGATGGAATATACTCATGTGCTATGAAAGGGGGTGATTTTTCACTCTCTAAAACTATAGCCATTAAAAATTTAAAAGTAAAAAGTGTCAAAGCAAGAAAAAAATGGCTTTATAGATACATAAAAGTGGCATTTGCTACAGGAAACTATACGGATGTTATAGCTGCCGCAAAAGATTTAATAACACTTATATCAAATGAGAAAAAATCTCCTTATCTAAATGTATATAGAATTTTATTTGACACATACCAAAGGGTAGCAAATAGAGATGGTATGATTCAGACTATGATCAAAATTGAGAAGATTTTTGGATGGAGTTATAAAGATATAGATAGATACACTGCAATGCTCAATGTAGGAGAGGCTCTGCATGACAATAGCATCATCATACAATACGCAACTGAAATTATGCAGATACAAAAAAAAGCCAACTCTTACCCTCAGACTCCCTTTGTAGAGTTTACTTTGTACCAAGCATATATGAATAAAGAAAATTACAATAAAGCCTACGAGGTCATAAAATCACTCAATAAAAGAGAGCTAAACGCAACACAAAGGTCAAGACAAAAGTACCTGCTAGGAAATGTACTCAGTAACCTCTGGAGAGATGAAGCAGCAAAAAAAGCCTACAAAGCATCCATAGTAGCAGATAAAAACTCCTCTTGGGCAAAGCTTTCGCAGAGTGCGTTGAAAATTTAAAATAATCTATTTTGTTTTTTTATATATTATTAATTTTATTTGGTGTAGAATGTTTTTAAATTAATATAAGGAAAATAGATGAAAACAAATTTAATGAATGCATCAATGATTTCAGTAGCGACTGCTATAGTCTTATCGATGAGTGGTTGTGGTAGCAGTAGTAGTAGTAACACTACAAGTAGTCAAACAAGTACAACAACGAACGGTACTGCATCGGATGGTTATATAAATGGTGCAACAGTATGTTATGATATGAATTTAAACAATAAATGTGACAATAATGCGAGTTATAAAGAACCTTTTACTGCAACTGATGCAAATGGTTCTTACTCTCTTAAGGTATCAGCTACAGATAAACAAAATGCAAAACCAAATGCACCTCTGCTTATAGTAGGTGGAACAGATGTTGATACAAAATCAGCGTTAACTGGAACTTTTAAAGCACCATTTGATGGAAAATCTAGTACAGCTACAGTGCAAATTACACCATTAACTACACTTGTTGCAGCTATGGTTGCAACAAGTGTTCCAGTAGATACAGCATATAAACAAGTTGCTAAAGCTTTAAATTTATCAGTAGCAGATATAAAAGCAAACCCTGTTCAACTTGCAAAAGATGGTAATACTGCAGTAATTCAAGCTGCTATGACAGTTCATCGTATTGTAACAACAATGGCAAAAACTGCTGATGTTAATAATAGTGATATTTATAGTCATTTAGTTACTGCTATAAAAACTGTAGCAGATAAGAATGAATCAAATTCATCAATTGTAACGGTTGTAACGACGGCAGCAGCAACGCTTCCACCAAAGGCAAAAGATGCAGCGAATGGAGCAAGTGCTATAGCAAACACTGTTTCAGATGCTATTCGTAAATATAAAACAAATATTGCAGATGCTGCTGTTGTTTCATCTCATGTTATTAAGACTATTATTCAACCAGAAATAAAAAGAGCAGTAGAGAGCAATACAACAATAGATGTAGAAACTCTTGAAAAGAATGCTACAATCACACTCGATAATGTAAAACCTATAAATTTAGCAATTAAAAATATCCTTAGTGATGCTAATATAACAGATACTAATGCAACTACCATTGATAATATTGCAAAAAATTTGAATGTTTCTTCTTCAAAGGATGTATCTGTAGAAAAAATCATTACATCATCTGATATGAATTCCACTTTGAAATCTAATTTAATAACAGCTTTTACAGCACAGCAAATTAAAGTTTATGTGGAAAAACATGGTCAAATTATATCAGATAGTGAAGTTAAGAAAATAGCAGCTATTCCTGGGATTAATTACACTACTTTAAAAACAATGTCTTTAGCAGATTTTAGTAAAAAGATTAAGGGTACTGGTGATGCAGATTTAATGTCATTAGCGCTTAAACTAAGCTCACCGGCTAGTATTGCTTCCATGAGTGATATTCAAAAAGCGAAAGCTCTCTTTACTAGCGTTCGTACTCAAGTAAATGATGCAGATACATTTACTAAAAATGAATCAACAAAAATTGATACAGCACTTAATAGTGTTACAGATAGTGTAACATTTGCGGGAACAGTATTCAATACTCTTAATGATATGATTGGTCAAGCTATAGATACAAATCAAACAACAGCCTCAAGATTAGTAGCGAATGAAGATAGAAATATTACTGTTTCAAAAGCTACTGCGTCAGGGAATGTTACTTGGGCTTATACTATTAAAGATATAAATGTTACAACTCCATGGAGTGGTTCTTTTACATATACAGATATTGGAGATCCAGATAACTTTGACCCTTCAAATTTCACTACATTAACTGCAAAAATTACAGGGACAACACCAATTGATGTTTACGGAACTAAAATTGCCGAGGGAAAAACAAATTCTCAAGATGTAAATGCAAATTTAAAAATTGATAAAACTAAGGCAGGAGCTAAATTTCATTTAGATGCTGAAATTACTAATAATGGTGATAGTGTAAGTATTAAAGATGCAAATTTAATAGTAGCTTATACTACAAAAACAGATAAAGATGGTACAAAAGAGCCAGATCCAAAATATATAGAAATACAAAACTTATATATTAATGGTACAGTTGGAGATTATACACTTGATGGAAAGCTTGATGCTCCCTCATATGTAATTAATAAAATTGGTGAGGCTAAAGGGTTTGATCCTGAGACTACTTATTATGGATTTGGAATAGATGCGAGATGTGATAATAATAGTACATTAAATGCAAGTAATGTTAAATATGATGGGATTGCTTCAGATAATAATAATTATAATTCTTATACATCAAATGGAACAACCACAACTCACTATTGGTTTAATTGGGATAACATGACAAGTGAGTCAAAAGAGATAAATGCTACAAGTAGTTATACAGGTTTAACTTGTTCAGATGGTTCTGTAGCAGCAATAGATACTGATTGGCAAGACTCTTGGACAGATGATAAGTTCTACAATAGTGGACATTTACCTTCTGAACTTACTTTTGATGGAAAACTTAGAAATAATAAAACGAATGCATATCTTAATGCAAACATAGATGCAAAATGGACAGATGTTGTAGATGCAAATTTAAGTAATGATTCATACCAACCTAATCTTGATATTGCTGTATCTGGTGTTTTATCTATGCCTGATTCAGCAGCAATGAAAGTTGCTTTAAATTATGTAAATAAAGGAGAGGCTAAAAATATAAAAGCGACTTATGTAGATGGTGATACTGCAGTAACCGCAACTACTGCTATACCAAATGCAGACAGTAATATAACTGTAAATCTCTCATCAACAACAGGAATTGAAGCAAAAATAATTACTGACAATAAAGGTAATGTTGATTATGGTGCAAGTACACTGACAAATACAAATGGTAAAACCATAGGTTATTTTGAAGATCGTGCAGGTGTAGCAGTTGTAAAATACCCAGATGGTACTTTTGACTCATTGTTCTAAAAAATTTATTCAAGCTCTTGTAGCTTTTTGTTTAGTAACACCGGCATTTGCCGGTGTACTTCCTTTTTTTAATCCTACTTATGTTTCAAGTCAAAGTGATGCTTTTTATGTAAATACAAATATTTTTTTAACAAATGATCCATTTACATTAAAAGATTTATTGAATGGCTTAAAAACAAACTCTCCTCATATTAAAAATGGAAAAAATATAGCTTTAGCTGATGCTCGTGTGGACTTGGGTTATAATAAGAAGGGGTATGGCTACTTTGGTTATACTTATAGAGAAGAAATCTTAATTGATACAAATCAAGATACAGTAGAACTTCTTTATCTGGCTATAAATAAAAAAAATCTTCCTATTGGTAAACATTATAATCTTGATTTAACTATAAAAGCATTTAAAGTACAGGGTATAGAATATGCTAAAAATTTTAATCTTTATAATTATAAGGGATATATTTGTAATATTGGATTTGCTTTAGAGGGATTGCAAGGGAAAGATATGCAAGATGCTAGAGTGAATGGGAAAGGAGTTGTACATTCAGATAAGGATTACTCCTTTAATATTGTCTCTCATTATGATTATACACATAATTATCTTTATAAGTTAGATGTACAAAAAGCTTCTGCCTATGGTTATAGCTCACATTTGTCACTTTATTTGAAAAAAAATAATTTGAGTTTGCTTCTGTTAGTAAATGATATACTAGGAAAACTTTATTGGAAAAACTTACCACATAGTGATGTTAAACTAGCATCGAACAATAAAGTTTATGATGCTCATGGATATGTAAGATATAAACCGACAGTCTCAGGATATGAAGGCTATAAAAATTATACACAGACACTTATTCCAAAATATAGGCTACAGTTAGCATACAAGCATAAAAGATATTTTTTTAAACTTGGAAGTGATGTAATGTATGGCATATATATGCCATACATTGAGAGTGATTATAAAGTAGTAAATGATTTTAGTTTGGGGCTTGGTTATGAAACACGATTCCATTCAGTAACATTTAATTCTCAATATAAAAACTTTGTATTTAATGTTAAAGCAGATAGTATCTTTAAACCATCGACATTAGGATTGAATATTTCTTATTTGTTTTAATTTATACTTCTCTTTTATATTGATAATGTAACCCTATTTCACTATAATATCAAGATAAATACGCAAAGGTAGTTTTATGCAAAGAAATATGAGAAGAGGTTTTACTCTGATTGAGTTGATGATAGTCATTGTTATACTTGGTCTTTTAGCTGCTATGGTTATGCCTGCATTAGCAGGTAAAGGTGAAGAGGCTAAACGCAAGATTGTTTGTGTGCAGATGAAGAGCATTTATAATGGTGCACTTGCTATGTTTAAAATAAACAATAGTGTTTATCCTAGTACAGAAGAGGGGCTAAAAGCCTTAGTAAAAAATCCTAATCCACAAAAGTATCCAAACTACTCAAGTAGTGGTTATTTTAAAGATGGAAAATTGCCAAAAGATTCATGGGGACATCCATTTATTTACATCAATAATGATGGGCATGTGGATCTTATTTCTCTTGGTGCTGATGGGAAAGAGGGTGGCAAAAAAGATGCTGCTGACATTAAAATGAGTGGATGTAAATAGGCTTGAAACGCACTGCTTTTACTCTTATTGAGTTAATGATTGTTATAGTTATTATGGGAGTGGTTTATACCCTTGCTATCAATAACTTTTCACGCTTAAGCGATACAAGTAAAACAGTTCGTTTAGATAATCTCAAAGAGTATTTAGCCTCTTTGAAGTATGCTAAAAGTGCAAGGTTATTATGCCTTGATGATTGCTCTCATTGTGCCATCTACTTAGATGGAAATAAAACAAAAAAGGTAGATGGTCTTTTAGATGATAGTGTAAAAACTTATAGATACAGTAATAGTTATGGTTTTATTCAAAAAGAGCCAGAGACATTTTTTAATTCAGATGGTGTAGAGGAGAGTGTCTGTTTCTCCTATACGCTTGATAACAATAAAATAGGTGATCAAGTTTTGATAGCATACAAAAACAAATTTTATGATATGACACCTTATTTACAAAATACCCAAGTATATAACACTTTGCAAGATGCAAAAGATGCAAAAGAAAATTTAGCAAATGCGGTGATTCGATGATATTTAGATTTGTAGGTATTGATGCTAATGGTAAAAAGATTAAAGATAAAATAGAAGCACAATCTTTAGCTGAAGCAAAAGCAAAACTCAAAGCAAAAGGCATTCTCTATAAAAGTATAAATGAGGAATCTCCATCATTTTTTGATAAGTTTGAGTTTAGTAGAAAGTACAAAATTTCACCACAAGAACTTTCTGTACTCTCTCGTGAACTCTCCATGTATGTTCGCTCAGGCATTACAATAGTAGCAGCACTCAAAGTAATAGAATCACATTATGAAAAAAATAAAAAAATAAAACTCTTCATAACAACAGTAAGCACCTATCTTGATGAGGGAAAAGATTTTTACTCTGCATTAGAGGAACAAACTGTTGTTGAGTTACCTCTATTTTTTAAAGAGTCCATAAAAGTGAGTGAAAATGGTGGTCTTTTAGATGAAGTTTTAATGGAGCTTTCACGCTTTTTAAAAGAGCAAGATAAAATAAACAAAGAGATAAAGTCTGCGTTTGCTTACCCCTCATTTATGATTGTTGTCTCTCTTTTGATGATAGCGTTTATGCTTACTTTTGTGGTTCCTCAAATTACAGGTATTTTTAAAAGTATGCATCAGACAC
>JALSWC010000267.1 GCA_027060825.1 Sulfurimonas sp. | reverse complement strand
AAACCTGTAAAAATAACTCTATCTGTTATCTGTAAAAAATCTATTTTTTTCTGTAATTCTAATAAATATGACTCATCCATTACTGAGCCTACTACTAAAAGTTTGACATTTAAAGCATCCAACTTTGCTACTGCTTCTATAACCTTATACTGCCCTTTTGCCTCTTCTATTCGCCCTACTATTCCGACAACAAACTCATTGCTAATATGATATTTTTTTCGTAACTCTTCTACTGTTTTTATACTATTTTTAGGCTTTTTTACTCCCAAATAGACCATCTCAATTTTCGGTCGTATCTCTTGAGGGATAAACTTCTCAAGTTGTACTTTTACCTGCTTTGTAACAGCATGCATCATGTCAATATTTTTATAGAGCCACCTATGATAAAAATCATCTTTAAAACGGGTCATTCTCATATGGCGACTCTGCACAAGCTTAGGCTTTCTTCGACTCATATTTTTTGCAAGAACTGCCGTGATGATGTCTTTTGTCCAATGAAAATGAATAATATCAATCTCATACTTATCTATATACTTTGCCAACTGCATAGCAGGGATAAAAGGAAAAAACTTACTGCGTTTGAGATAGAGTTTATCCTTCACATCTAAGTAATCATCAAGCTTACTATCAGGGCTTACTACAACTTTACAAACTGTTTTTTTTGAAAACTCTTCATAACAGCTTGATACATACATTTCTAAACCACCAAGCCCATGAGAAAGGCAAAGTTCTAAAATATTTTTATTTTTCATAGAGTTTATCTATCAAATTTTTACTAGCATTATAAACATCTTCCACTCTTGGAGAGTTGTATTCTATGTTGAAAACACAATCATGGATATTTTCTCGAGGCCAATACCTAAAAGGTGGTATCCGAAAAAATATCCCTACTGTTGGTATTTCCAAAGCAATCCCCATATTTCTAATACCTGTATCATTTGAAATAAGACATTTACTATTTGCCATCAAGCTCATAACATCATCTAAAGGTATTGTTTCTTGGAGAGTGACATTATCTCTGTCTTGAAAATGTTCATATATACCTAAAAACTTTTCATCATCACCTATGCCTTGTAAAATAACATGTTCATATTCAGAATATTCTATTGACATTTTTTCGATAAGCTTTGCAAACTTCTCTTCTTCCCAACATTTCATTTTAATAGAAGCACCTGCAAAATATATAACTCTTTTTTGTACTTCTCTCTTTGGATATTTCTCTTCAAGTCCATAAGAGAGTGGAAATTCTGTTTTTGCACCTAATATATTTAGCATATGTAAAACAGACATAGCTTCAACAACAAAATCACTTCGTAGTGTCGCTATATCATAAAAAAAGCGTCTTAATCCTCTGTATGGATATCCAATTTTTAATTTTGCCTTAGCAACAATTGTCAATAGCAGTGTTATTGTGCTATCAGTTAAATCAAATAAAATATCTTGAGGAGCAAGTACTTTTGCCTCTTGTAAACGAGTTTTAAAATTTGTCTTGGACCCATCTTCTTTGTATCGAGACATTATATGCACTTCATCAATTAAATCGTATGGTATTCCATACATATAATGTTTTATTACACTTAATGTTATTTTAGCATTTGGAAAAAATTTACGAAGTTCTATCAGAAAAGGACGAATATTCATAAAATCTCCTATAGCTGCATGACGAATAACTACTATTGCTTTTATATCTTCTGGTTTTTTATTTTTTAAATATTCTTGTGCTTTTTTTGAAGCAAAAGCACTACCACTTCTAAAATTTAACTTCAACATAATCCCTTTTTGAGTATAATCATTATTATACAAAATAAATCATGAGATAGAAATGAACTACACCTTAAATAAAAAATATTCTTCATTTTCGACATTTTTAACAGAAATACAAACTCACTTCCAAGAAAATAGTGCAACCATCCACAAAGCGAGAAATGAACTCAAAATCATCTCTTATGAAAACACTGTAACGGTGGTAAAATCTTTTAAAGTACCGAATATCATCAACAAAATCGCTTACACATTTTTTCGCTCTTCTAAGGCAAAAAAATCCTATGAGTACTCTCTAAAAATTGCTGAGTTTACTCCTGATCCTATTGGCTATATAGAATTTTACCACAAGGGTCTTTTAGCAGAGAGTTATTTTATAGCAAAAAAGTTTGATTATGATTTTACTATTAAAGAGCCTATTGTCAATAAGAACTTAACAGATAGAGAAGATATCTTCCGAGCATTTGCAAAGTTTACCTACCAGCTCCATGAAAATAGTATCTATCACAACGACTACTCTCCTGGAAATATTTTGATAAGAAGAGATAAAGCAGGGTACATATTCAAGATTGTAGATATAAATCGTATGCAATTCAGAGAACTTTCATTGAATGAGAGACTTAAAAACTTTGCGAAACTCTGGTTACTTGATGAAGATTTAAAGAGCATTGTCAAGGAGTATGCTACATTTATCGATGAAGAGCAACAAAAGTGTATAGATATAGCACTAAAATACTCCCATGCTTTAAAAAGAAAAATAAATATGAAAAAGAGACTTAAAGGAGTAGAAGTTGTTGATTAGTATGATGTACCACCATGTTGGTAGTGATAGATGTAGCAACGACTTAGCAATATTTGAAGAGCATTTAGCATATATTAGCAACAATTTCACTTCTGTTTTTCCTACATTCGAGAAACTTCCAATAGATCCTATATGCCTTATCTTTGATGATGGCTATTATGACTTTTACAAATTTATCTATCCACTTTTACAAAAATATAAACTAAAAG
>JALSWC010000266.1 GCA_027060825.1 Sulfurimonas sp. | reverse complement strand
TACATTTTGTGTATCTGTGTAAGTCATAGACTGGACTGAAATAGGTGCATCACCACCAACTGCTACATCACCAACAAATATTTTTTTAGTAGGGTATCTTTTAATCATAGGGAAATTTTAGCTATATTTTGATGAAAAGGTGCTTTAGAATTTTTTTTAGTATTTCCAATAAATTCTCTACCTCTTTTAAATATGATTCTGCATAATAACGAAATTAAAATTTAAAGTCCAAATTTGTGTAAATATATCTTCCTGGCTCATCAAGAAGTAGCTTTTGTGTACTTCCTGCACTTACAAGTGTTAAATCAGCATAAGTATTACTTTTTGCATACGCTACATCAAAAATATTATTTGCTCCAAGAGTAAAATCAAACTTTTTATTGACGGCATGTTTTATTTTCATATTAAGCACCGACCAGCCAGCAATCGCTTGTTCTCCATTGTCTGCATCGTAGTGACTCCAAGCATCACTTCCCTCTACAGCAATGGTAGCAAGTGAGTTGTTTGCATAGGCATAGTTGAGTGCTAATTTTCCATGAAGTGGTGCCATATCTGCAAGGTCTTTGTCATGTTGTCCTGCAAGGGGTTTGTCTTTTTTTCCTCGTTTGTAGGATGCACTCATATCAAGAGTAATATCATCATTTATATAGTATGTACCACTCAGTTCTGCTCCATAGATAGTTGCATCAATGTTTTCAAAAGCATGAACCGTTTTGTCTGCATTTATGTAAATGTAGTTGCTAAGTCTTGAGTAAAAAGTTTTGATTTTTAAGTCAAAGTAGTCATTGTTTGTCTCAAATCCTGCATCAAACTCATTGTTTGTTGTCTGTTTAAGATTAGGTGTACCAATGGTTTTACCTTTTTTCATAAAGTAGAGTTCTCTTCCATCAGGAACTCTTGAAGCCTCTCCAAATCCTGCAAAGAGTTTGTTCTCAGCACTTAATGCATAAGTAGTAAAAATATTTGCATTAAGAGCATTATATGTGTTTGATTGGTGTACTGTATTGTCATCTTGCACTTTTGAGTGGTCATATCTTGCACCAATTTTAACATTTAAGGAAGAATATTTCTTCTCTAGTGTTGCAAAGAGGGCTTCGTTTGTTGTAAGGGCATTATCAATGCTATCTCCTAAAACTTTTTTACTAACATTATTTACATATTCCCCAGTCCATGTTCTTCTGCTTGCATCCACGCCAAAGAGGAGTTTATATGTTTGAAGTTGAAAATTATTTTTAAGTTTAATGCCTTGCATAGTTGTTTTCATATGATTTGTCTTATTATTTGCAGGAGTCATAGCTCCTATTCGATACTGTGTACTCATAGGGTGGTCAACATCGGAGTAGAAGTATTTTAAGTTTACATTTTTGTATTTGTCTGAGAGATTTTTAATGTTGTAGGCTATGCTGTAGATATTTGAATCATCTCTAATGGCATCCATTGGCGTGTTTGCATAAAGAACATTATTGCTTCTGTTTGCTGTTGTGCTTAAACGCAACTCTTGATTTTCTGCCGTTGTTACAAATGCTTTTGCCATAATTGATTTTTTTGTATAGGCTTGCATATCTTTATATTTTGCTTGATACTTATTTCCTTTAGGTGCATTAGAATCATTCACCTGTTCTACAAGAGTACGCCCATGACCATCTTTGTACTGGTCGCTTGATTCACGAGATGCAGTAAGCAACAGACGGACAAGGTTATTTCCCCCAGTAACTGTTGCACCAAATTTATTGTAGTTCCACGCTCCAAAACCGAGATTTATGCTTCCTTTTACTTTTTTACTTGGTGCTTTTGTTGTAATTTTTACTCCACCTCCCATCGTGCCATAAGTTGTAACATCATAAGGACCTTCTGTTACTTCTATGGTTTGAATTTGGTTGGCTACAACATGGGAAATAGGAGGATCCATTCGGTTTGGACAAGCGCCATAAACTTTTGTTCCATCAATTTCAACACTGATATTGTCCCGTTTTTCTCCACGAATAAGAATATCGTTGGCTATGCCACTACGGCGACTCATATCAACACCTGGCACATTTTGAGAGAGTGCATCAGCAACATCTGCTGAGGTTTTTACATTTTGTGCAACATCTGTAAGTGTTGTTGATTCTACATTTATTGGGCTAAGTGTTATATCTCCTGCATGGAGAAGTGAAATAGTTGCAAGAGATAAAAGAAGAGTTTTTTTCATCTATGATTATCCTTAAAAAAAAATATTAAGAAATTGTATTAAAAAAGTGTTACAAAAGTGTTAATTTTGTATAATTGCAACTATGAATAGACTCCAAAAAATACAAAGAACCATACTAATAGCGTTGGGCTTCGCCTTAGCAACTTACCTTATCATGAGTGGGACAGTAATGTTACGCCAACAAGATGGAAACGCAACGCAATCAAGAACAAAATAGACTAAACCTCTTCACAAACAAGCATCTCCCACCCATGAAAGATAAGGACAACTTTTTTCAGTCCTATGCCTTGGTTTGTGTAGTGCGTTACAAGGGAATCATTCTCATACTTATTAAGCTGTTCTATGGCCTCGAGTTTGAGTTTTTTTACTGTTTTTTTATTGGCTTTATCTTTTCTCTTTATATATTTAAACTCTAAAAGTCCTACAAATTTCACATAAGGATTAAATGGTTTTATAAGTATATCTACAAAGCCTTTGTTAAGTTCTAATTCACTTTTTACAATGTAATAAGGACTTAAAGAGAGATAAGCCATGTACATGGACTTTATACTTTGTTCTTTGTATATATAGTCTCTTATACCTG
>JALSWC010000265.1 GCA_027060825.1 Sulfurimonas sp. | reverse complement strand
CCACTTTTGGCTGAAAGAGGGCAATAAATTTCTTTATCGAAGTCTGAGTAATATTATTGCAATGCCTGAAGATTGGCCAGTAGATGTAAATGCACTTGAGGCAGAAGCTTTTTGTAGATATAAGAGTAAAAAAGAGGGCGTAGAGTATAGATTGCCAAGTGAGGGAGAGTATGGTGTAATTTATAATTATGCAAATCTTGAAGATGTGCCAGAGTTACATGAGAGTCGGGCAAATCTTAATTTTTATCATTATGCTTCTTCTTCTCCTGTGGATGAGTTTAGTTTTAATGGTATATATGATGTTATCGGTAATGTTTGGCAGTGGAGTCGCACCCCAATAAGAGGCTTTAAAGGTTTTGAAGTTCATGAGGCTTATGATGATTTTTCAACTCCTACTTTTGATGATAAACACTCCTTGATTTTGGGTTCTTCGTGGGCTAGTAGTGGAAACTTGATTATGAAGCATTCTCGCTATGCTTTTCGTAAACACTTTTTTCAAAATGCAGGCTTTCGTTATGTGATTTCTGCAAATGAGGGTAAAAGTGAAGATATTTATGAGAGTGATGCACTTATTTCGCAGTATTGTGAATTTCAGTATGGAGAGACACATTTTGGTGTGAAAAACTTTGCTCTCTCTTGTGCTGAACTTGCCACTCATTATGCAATTAATACAAAAAAAGCATTAGATTTAGGCTGTGCAACGGGTAGAGCTACTTATGAACTTGCAAAAACTTTTGATATGGTTGAGGGAGTAGATTTTTCTGTGCGTTTTGTGCAGGTAGGCTCAAAACTTAAAGATGAAGGATATGTAGCCTTTGTTGATAGAGTTGAGGGTGACATTACACAAAATAAAAAGATAAGCATAGAAGAACTTGGCTATGAAAATTTACGAGATAAAGTCTCTTTCTGGCAGGGTGATGCTTGTAATCTCAAAGCAAATTTTAATTCATATGATTTAATAATAGCGACAAATCTTATTGATAGGCTTTATAATCCTAAACTCTTTTTAGAAAGTGTGGATGAGAGGCTTAATGAAGATGGGATTTTGATACTTACCTCTCCATATACTTGGCAGGAGAGTTCTACAAAAAAAGAGTTTTGGCTTGGTGGGTATAAAGATGAGAATGCTCATGAGGTACGAACGCTTGATACTCTAAAAGGAATTTTAGAGAAAAACTTTGAACTCCTTGGCGTAGAAGATTTGGAGTTTGTCATCAAAGAGACAGCACGCAAATACCAACATATAGTTTCTCAAGCGACCGTTTGGAGAAAAATTTGAAATATGATTTTAGTAAATCTGCTAATCGTAAAGATACAAATGCTGAAAAATACACTTTAAGAGAAGAACTCTTTGGTACACCAGATGTACTTCCTGCATGGGTGGCAGATATGGATATAAATACACCTGATTTTATTCTAAATGCAGTAAAAAAGCGTTTAGAACATTCCATTGTTGGCTATGAAGAGATGCCCGATTCTGCCTTTGATGCACAGATGCAATGGATGCAAAAAGAGCATGGCACTGCGTTTAGGAGAGAAGATATGTTCTATTCTCACTCTGTTGTTGCCTCAATGAGGAGTGCTATTGCTGCGTTTACAGAGGAGGGGGATGGCGTAATAGTGCAAACTCCTGTCTATCCTCCTTTTTTTCATAGTGTGATGCAGTTAAATCGAAAAGTAGTCAAAAATCCTTTGCATCGATGTGAAGATGGTAGTTATACTTTTGATATAGAAGATTTACGAGCAAAAATTAATAAAAAGACAAAACTACTGCTACTTTGTTCACCACATAATCCTGTAGGAAGAGTTTGGAGACGAGAAGAACTTGAAGCGATTTTAGCACTTTGCTTGGAACATAATATTGTTGTTTTTGCTGATGAAATACACTCTGATTTAGTTTATGCACCAAACAAACATATCTCTTTTTCCACTCTAAAAGAAGAGGCCAAAACGCTCACGCTTACTGCCATAGGTGTTGGAAAAACATTTAATATGGCAGGTTTTTCTATCAGTAGTGTAGCCATAGCAGATGAAAATTTGCGAAATCGCTTTAAAAAAGCTTATGATAGCGTGCACTATGCACAAGGAAGTGTACTCTCCCATATTGCATTTGAAACGGCGTACAGAGAAGGAGAAGAGTGGCTAAGTGAGCTGAAAATTCACCTTTACAATAATTATATGCTTTTAAAAAAATTGAGTGATAAGTATGCTTCATTTATTAAAATAACACCTATTGAAGCGACCTATTTGGCATGGATAGATTGTCGAGGAATGAGAATGGGTGACAAAGAGCTTCGAGAATTTTTCATAAAAGATGCCAAACTTGGGCTTAATGCAGGGCTTGCGTTTGGGAGAGAGGGAAGTGGCTATATGCGTTTGAATTTTGCAGTAAGTTCTGAGATAATGTGTGAAATCATAGATAGATTAGAGAGTGCATTTTTAAGGTTTGGTGATGAGTAGTGATTTAGAAAAAATTACTGTGTTTATAGAACAGCATCATGTGTTAAGTTTAGCAACATCAGTTGAGAATTTTCCGAGTGTCTGCTCTGCTTTTTATCTTTATGATGCTCAAACTCATTCGTTTGTTATTGCTAGTAGTGAAGAAACTTTACATATACAACATGTGAAAGTAAATGAAAATGTAGCAGGGAATATTTTACTTGAGACCAAAGAGATTGGAAAAATTCAAGGCTTACAGTTTTTTGCCAAGATGCAAGCTTTAGAAGATGAAAGGCTAAAAAAATGTTACTTTAAAAGATTTCCTTATGCTCTAGCAC
>JALSWC010000264.1 GCA_027060825.1 Sulfurimonas sp. | reverse complement strand
ATAAAATGGTTCGCTACATTGACTACTTAAAACGCGAACTTAAAATTCTTTCACAACATCTTGATATGAAACGAAATGTTATTCAGATGCATTTTGGTGGAGGGACTCCAACATTTTTTTCTGCATCACAACTTGATGAAATTATTAGTGAAATAAAGTCTTATTTTCCTAATTTTGTGAAAGATGCTGAGATTTCATGTGAGATAGACCCTCGTCATATTAATGAAGAGCAGATGAAAGTGATGGCTTCTCATGGCTTTAACCGTGTGAGTTTTGGTATTCAAGATTTTAATGAAAAAGTGCAGGTAGCTGTGCATCGTGTGCAACCCTATAATGTTACAAAAAATGCAATGGACTTAGCAAGAAAATATAATATGCATTCGGTAAATGTAGATTTGATTTATGGATTGCCATTCCAAACTTTAGAGACCTTTAAAGAGACGCTCGCTCTTGCACTTACACTTAACCCTGATAGATTTGCAGTCTTTAACTATGCGCATGTGCCGTGGTTGAAAAAGACGATGCGTAAGATTGATGAGACAACACTGCCTCGTCCAGATGAGAAGTTGCAAATTATGCAATATACTATAGACTTTCTTACAAAAAATGGCTACAAAATGATAGGAATGGATCACTTTGCAAAACCTGAAGATGAACTTTTTAAAGCTATTGAAAAAGGGGAACTTCACAGAAACTTCCAAGGCTATACAACTAAAGGTGGTGCAGACCTTATAGGTGTTGGGCTTACTTCTATTGGTGAAGGTGTGGATTATTATGCACAAAATTTCAAAGATATGCCATCGTATGAAGCGGCTATTGATGCACAGAAACTTCCATTTGAGAGAGGTGTCTCTTTAAATGAAGATGATATGATTCGTCAATATGTCATCATGGAGTTAATGAGTAACTTCAAACTTGATATTCAACGATTTGAAAAACTTTACAATGTAAAATTTAAAGAGTACTTTGCTGATGCCATCGAAGCATTGAAACCTTTTGTAGATGAGGGACTTATAACACTAAACGATAAAAAAATAGAGTGTTCCCAAACAGGAACGCTTCTTATACGCAATATTGCTATGCCTTTTGATGCCTATATGAAACGCCATGCAAGTAGCTCAAAAACATTTTCTAAAACGGTATAATTTATGAGTAAAAAACCAGAAGATATTTTCAGTTTTGATGAAATTGCTGATGATTGTGTTAAGTGTGGAAAGTGTATTCCTGTTTGTACTATTCATAATGTAAACGCAGATGAGGTTACTTCTCCTCGTGGGTTTATTGACCTTTTAGGAGAGTATAAACGCGGTAATTTGGAGCTTGACAAAACGGCAAAAGATATATTTGAGAGTTGTTTTTTATGTACGAACTGTGTGGATGTGTGTCCAAAATCACTGCCAACAGATATGATAATAGAGCAGGTTCGTAGTGATATAGCTCAAAAATATGGCATTGCATGGTATAAAAAAGCATTTTTTCTACTGCTTCGTCACCGTTGGCTTAATGACCTTGCGTTTAAGATGGGTTGGGTTTTTCAGACTTGTGGATTTAAGATAAAAGCAGACATTGACTCTATGCACTCTCGTTTTAATCTTCCTATGTTAAAAGTCGATAGACTCTTACCAAGTTTGAAGAGAACCTCTTTTTTAAATGCACATCGTGAAAATATTAACAATGGTGGAAAACGAAAAGTTGCTATATTTATAGGATGTTTAGGAAATTATAATTTTAGAAATATTGGAGACTCTCTTTTAGAGATATTAGCAACACTTGAGATAGATGCCTTTTTAGCAAAAAGTCAAAAATGCTGTTCTGCCCCTGCCTATTTTACAGGTGATTTTGATACGGTTGATTATAATGCGAAGTTTAACATTGAGTATTTTGAAAAATTTGCTGATGATGTTGAGGCTATTTTAGTACCAGAAGCAACTTGTTCTGCAATGCTGAAAATTGACTATGAACACTACTTTTATGACCAACCAGAGTGGAAAGAGAGAGCAAGAAAAGTGATGAAAAAGGTTTTTATGGCGACAGAGTGGTTACAAAATCATACAGAGCTTGAGAAAATTTTGGCACAAAAAGAGCAAATGCCAAAAATAGTGACTTATCATGACCCTTGTCATGCAAGAAAGATGCAGGGAATTTATGAAGAGCCTCGTAATCTTATTCGTCAAAATTATAGAATAGTCGAGATGAGTGATCCAAACAGATGTTGTGGATTTGGTGGTGTGACGATGCAGAGTGAAAAGTATGAGTTTGCAAAAGCTGCAGGTGCGCCTAAAGCTGCGATGATAAAAGAGACAGGTGCTGAGATAGTAAGTGCTGAATGTTCTGCATGTCGTATGCAGATAAATGCCTCTATGAACTATGCAGAAGTCGAGACGGTATTTAAAAATCCAATAGAGCTTATAGCTGAAGCGTTAAGGAAGTAACTATGCAACACTATTTTGTTTGGGATGCAAATCCTATTCTGTTTTCATTTGGACCTTTTCACATTTACTGGTATGGACTTTTCTTTGCAACAGCAATTCTTGTTGGATTAGAGTTTATGAAAAGGGTCTATAAAATTGAGGGCAAAGATGAGAGTAGCATTGAAGGGCTTTTTTTGTATGCCGTTGTGGGGATTGTTATAGGGGCAAGGTTGGCTCACTGCTTTTTTTATGACCCTGATTACTATATGGCACATCCTATGAAAATCTTTGCAGTATGGGAGGGTGGACTTGCTTCTCATGGTGGGGGTGCTGGTGTTCTTATTGGACTCTATTATGGATGTAAAAAGTATAAAGTAGATTTTATGTGGCTGATTGATAGGCTTGTAATTCCTACGGCACTTTTTGGTTTTTTTGTGCGAATGGGCAATTTTATGAACTCTGAAATTTTAGGAAAACCCACAGATGTGCCTTGGGCAATTATTTTTGCAAGAGTAGATGACCTACCTCGCCATCCTGCACAACTTTATGAAGGATTTTCTTACCTTATTATCTTTTTTATTCTTCTATTTGTGTATAAATATTATATAAACAAGGTGAAAAAAGGATTTATGCTTGGACTCTTTTTAGTGCTTATTTTCACAGTTCGTTTTGTAGTGGAGTTTGTAAAAGTGCGACAGGCTGATTACTCTTTGGGTATTGATTTAACAACAGGACAACTGTTGAGTATTCCTTTTCTTATTGCAGGTATTATACTGCTAATTAGGAGTCGTAAAAAATAATGGAAAAAATTATATTTGCTTATTTTGTACTCATAAATATCGTTGCGTTTATAGTTTACGGGATTGATAAACTTCTTGCAAAATCTTCTAAACGCAGAGTATCAGAGAATAAGTTACATACCCTTGCTCTTCTTGGTGGATTTTTTGGGGCAACATTGAGTATGTACCTTTTTAAAAATAAAGTAAGAAAATCTCCTTTTTTGACAAGACACATTGAAATTATATTTTTATGGGTAGTTGCTCTTGTCTATTACTTTTTTGATTTTCATACACTTACTTTTATTCGTTCATCTTTATTTTAATTTATCTTTTCTTGTAGTGTTTTTTTCTATCGCTCTTCACAGAGCGTTTCCATAAATAATTTACTAAAAAATAGCCTAAAATTGAGCCAAATATAGAGTACATAGCAGTACCAAAATAGAGTGGTATAAAAATATTGTCAATGTTGTTTGAAAACCATGAAAGTGTCATCTCAACGGGTTGGGGTTTTATATGAAGCAAAAAAGAACCAGTGAGATACTCCATGTAGTACATTGGGGGCATTGTAATGGGATTACTTAGCCAACACATTGCTAATCCTATGGGAACATTGAATTTTACAAATGGAACAAAGAGCAGAACTGCTGCCATCTGCATAGGCATAGGTATAAATGCAATAAAAAGTCCTATAAGCACACCACGAGAAATCATTTTTCTACTAGGAGACAAATATTCTGGTGGAATTTTAGATTTTTTTATAAAAGCACGGAGCTTCTCATGTTTTGAGGTATTTTTAAGTGTTTTTCTAAGCATAATTGATTACTTCTTTATATTTTTGCGAATTATATCAGCTAAGAGCTTACAAATACTAAATATGTTAAAATAAAACATATTAATTTAAGGGTAATAAATGTCTTTTGAAAAACTTGGGGTTTTTAAACCACTGCTTGATGCTATAAATGATTTGGGATATAAAGAACCTACACTTGTCCAGAAACGGGCTATTCCTGTTGTTTTGTCTAAAAAAGACATCTTTGCAACGGCACAAACAGGAACAGGAAAAACTGCTGCGTTTGCATTGCCGATTTTGCAAAAATTGAGAAAACTTAGTGAGGGGAGTGGTGTTCGTGCTATTATTCTCTCGCCTACACGAGAACTTAGTATTCAGATTCATGATGATATTGTGAAATTTTCTAAGTATATGGATGTAAAAACTACTATTTTGGTGGGTGGAAAAGATTTGCAAAAACAGAGAGAGCTGTTGAAGCGTGGTACAGATATAGTTATTGCTACACCAGGACGACTGCTTGAACATCTTGAAAATGGTTTATCTCTCAAAGATGTTCAATTTTTTGTACTTGATGAGGCAGATAGAATGCTCGATATGGGTTTTACAAAAGATATTAGAAAAATCCATCCACTTTTACCAAAACGCCATCAAACACTTCTTTTTTCTGCAACTTTTTCAGATAAGGTAAGAAAACTCTCAAAATTGATTTTGACAAAGCCTGCATTTATAGAGACTGCAAAACACAACACAACGGTAGATACTATAAATCAAGTAGTCTATTTGGTAGATACTGCTAGAAAAGCAGAGCTTTTAGCCTATATCATTGGGTCAAGAAACTTTCCTCAGGTTTTGGTTTTTACCCGTACAAAAGCGAGTGCAGATGCCCTTGCCGTGGAGTTAAAAAAAGATGGTCTTAAATGTGGTGTTATTCATGGCGATAAAACAAAAGCAAATCGTCTGAAAACACTCAACCAATTTAAAGAGGGTATTTTCCGTGTGCTTGTTGCAACCGACATTGCATCCCGTGGGCTTGATATTGAAGAACTTCCTTATGTTATTAACTATGAACTTCCTTCCATTCCTGAAGATTATGTGCATCGAGTTGGACGAACAGGACGGGCAGGGCGAGAGGGTGAAGCTATTAGTCTTATAGATATTTATGAAAAATATGAGATACGAGATGTTGAAAAGCTTATAGGGGAGAAAATACCTCAAGAAGTCGTTGAAGGTTTTGAGCCAGATCCAAATATTCGCCGTAAGGATATAGATGAAGTGAAGCTAAAATCAGAACATAAAAAAGAGGCAAAAAAGTTTCAAAAAAAAGCAGAAGCAAAAAGAGTGACTGCTAAATCTCTTAAAGTAATGAAAAAGAAGAGAAAAACAACAAAAAGAGATTAAAGGAAAACAGTGATGAGTAAAGAAATAGTAGAGAAGTTTTTAAAAGATTATAAAAAACCTGCGTTTAAAATAGAGAGTGTTCATCTTACATTTGAGCTTTTTGAAGAGGAGACGCTTGTTACAAATGTGATGCAGATTTCTAAACTTGATGCAAGTGTAAGTGAACTGAAACTTGACACGGCAAACCTTGAACTTTTAGGGTTGTATTTGAATGGAATGAAACTTACAGAAAATAGATATGTGGTTGATGCTGATTTTCTTACTATTTTAAATGTTTCAGAGAGTTTTGAGATAAAAATAGAAAATAAGATTTATCCACAAAACAATACTGAACTAGAGGGACTTTACAAATCTGGAGATATTTTTTGTACACAGAATGAGCCTGAGGGTTTTAGAAGCATCACGCCTTATCTTGACCGTCCTGATGTTATGAGTGTTTTTACAACAACTGTAATTGCTGATAAAGAGAAGTATCCTGTGTTGTTAAGTAATGGGAACAAAGTAGAGTGTCATGATAGTTTTGATGGCAGACATGGGGTAACTTGGCATGACCCATTTGCAAAACCATCGTACCTCTTTGCTCTTGTTGCAGGAGACTTAGGCAGTATAGACGATACTTTTACTACGATGAGTGGGAGAGAAATAGCACTCAATATTTACTGTGATTTAGGTAATGAATCGAAATGTTTTCATGCCATGCGTTCACTTAAAGAGGCAATGAAGTGGGATGAAGAGAGCTATGGTCGTGAGTATGATTTAGAAATTTACAACATAGTGGCAGTTGATAGTTTTAATATGGGAGCTATGGAAAATAAAGGGCTTAATATTTTTAATTCTGCTTATGTTTTAGCAGATATGGATACGGCAACTGATGCGAACTTTATGGGTATAGAGTCGGTCATTGCTCATGAGTATTTTCATAATTGGACAGGAAATCGTATTACTTGTCGTGATTGGTTCCAACTTACGCTTAAAGAGGGGCTTACAGTTTTTCGTGATCAATGCTTTTCTGCAGATATGAACTCAAGTGCCGTGCAACGCATAGAGGATGTAAAAGCACTCCGTGAGAGACAATTTGTAGAAGATAGCTCACCCATGCGTCATCCAATTCAACCAAAATCGTATATCTCTATGAATAATTTCTATACGGCAACTGTTTATGAAAAGGGTGCTGAAGTTATTCGTATGATTTATACACTTTTAGGCAAAGAAAATTACCGAAAAGCGACAGATTTATATTTTGAAACCTTTGATGCACAGGCAGTAACTACCGATGATTTTTTATGGGCTATGAGTAGTGCTAGTGGAGAAGATTTAGAACAATTTAAGCGATGGTATCATCAAAGTGGCACGCCAACACTCAAGGTAGAAGAGGCTTTTAATGATGGTATTTATAGACTGCGTTTAAGACAGGTGGTTCCAAACGCAGTGAATGGAGAAAGACAAGAACCGTACTATTTTCCTTTGAAAATGGGGCTTTTAGATGTAAATTCTAAAGAGAGAGTGCAAAAAACGCTTAAAATATCTCAAGAGAGCGAGGAGTTTTTATTTGAAGGATTTACAGAGAAGCCAATTCTCTCTATAAATAGAGATTTTTCTGCCCCTTTTATAATAGAACAAGAACAGACAGACTATGCCTTTTTGATGCAATACGATACAAATAGTTTTGTGCAGTATGAGGCAACACAAAATTTTGCTTTGCAAACGATGAATAAAATGCTAGTAGGTCAAGATATAGATGAGGCATTTCTAGGAGCGTATGGGCATCTGTTGGATTTGGATGTAGATTTATTGTATAAAGCACATCTACTTGAGTTACCGTCTATAAGTGCATTGATGCAGATGCAAGAAAAAATTGACTTTAAACTTATATATGATGTTAAAGAGAGGCTTTTGAAGAAAATTGTGCATACATATAAAGAGAAACTTTTAGCAATATACAGTACAAATCATTTTCCTCTCTCAGAGAGACTTGAAGCAAAAGATATTGGACAAAGGGCTATTAAAAATAGAGTGCTGAAAATTCTTTCTGCTTCTAAAGAAGATACCATAGCGCAACTTGCAAAAAAACAGTATGAAGAGTCAGTGACTATGACAGATAGAGTTGTGGCTCTTGATATATTAGAAAATATTCATGCTGAATTTGCAGATGAGGTGCTAGCAGATTTTTATGAGAAATATAAAGATGAAACGCTGGTTATGAATAAATACTTTGCAATTATTGCTTCAGCAGATAAAGAGGAGCTTTTAGAGAGAGTAGAGAGAATGCAACTTGATAAAGTATATGATGAAAAAGTGCCTAACCTTGTTCGTTCCCTTATTGGCTCATTTTCTCGTAACTATAAATATTTTCATAAAGAGGATGGAAATGGGTATAAATTTTTAGCAGATAAAATTATTGCAATAGATAAAATTAATCCACAGATGGCTTCAGGGCTTGCTGGAGCCTTTAAAATTTATGATAAGTTGTTGGATACAAATAAAGAACTTGTAAAAAAAGAGTTAGAGCGTGTAGTTTCTACACATTCTCTGTCAAATAATACATTTGAGATTGTTAATAAAATCTTAAATAATAGCTAAAAAAATGATTTTATTTTAAGATAACCCCCTATAATAGGTGAATATAAACTTAACTTATAAGATTTATTTTAAAATTTAATGAATTAATGTTATAAAATTTTGATACAATTACCAATAACTTAAATCGAGAGGAGAATTATATGGCAAGATTAGTCGTATTAGGTGGTGGTGTTTCTGGTCATACAACAGCTACATTCGCAGCAAAATGGTTAGGTTCGAAACATGAAGTTGTTGTCGTTACACCAAATAGTAAATGGAATTGGATTCCGTCAAATATTTGGGTTGGTGTTGGTCAAATGACAAAAGAGGAAGTTACTTTTGACTTAGCTCCTGTATATAAAAAAGCAGGTATTATATATCATCAAGCAAAAGCAGTTTCAATTAATCCAGAAGGGAGTGCTTCTAATGAGAAACCTTTTGTAACAATTGAATATACTGAAGCTGGTAAAGCTGGAGAAACTGAGATAGTAGAGTATGATTACTTAGTAAATGCTACTGGTCCAAAACTGAACTTTGATGCTACACCAGGTCTTGGTGATGGTAATGGTCAAATGGGCGATAATACAGTTTCTGTTTGTACAGCAGAACATGCTGTACATGCTTCTCATAAGCTTGCAGAAGCCATTGAGAAAATGAAAGGTGGAACTCGTCAAAAATTCTTAGTTGGTACTGGTCATGGTCTATGTACATGTCAAGGTGCTGCGTTTGAGTATGTCTTTAACATTGAAAATGAGTGTAGAAAAGCTGGTGTTCGTGATATGGCAGACATAAAATGGATTTCAAATGAGTCATTTTTAGGTGACTTTGGTATGGGTGGACTCCATATGAAAGTTGGTGGATATGTAGTCTCTTCTAAACTTTTTGCTGAATCACTCTATGCTGAGCGTGGTGTTGACTGGTTAATCGGTGCACATACTTCTAAAGTAGAAAAAGGTAAAGTAGAGTATGAACTTCTTGATGGAAGTAAGGGCGAAGAAGCGTTTGACTTTGCTATGCTTATTCCACCATTTGCAGGTGTTGGCTTAAAAGCTTATGATAAAGCTGGTGAAGATATTACAGGTACAGTTTTTGCTCCAAATGGATTTATGAAAGTTGATGCTGATTACACTGCGAAACCTTATGCAGAGTGGAGAGCTAGTGACTGGCCAAGAACATATCAAAATCCTACATACTCAAATATGTTTGCAGCTGGTATTGCTTTTGCACCACCACATCTTATCTCTAAACCGATGAAATCTCCAAATGGAACTCCTATTAATCCAACTCCTCCAAGAACTGGTATGCCTTCTGGTATTATTGGTAAAGCAGTTGCATACTCTGTATGTGATATGATTAAAAAAGGTGACAAGGCTCATTTACATGAAGCTTCTATGGCTGAAATGGGTGCTGCTTGTGTTGCTTCTGCTGGTAAAGGTGTACTTACTGGTACTGCTGCAGCTATGACTGTTTATCCTGTTGTTCCTGACTTTGAAAAATATCCAGGAACTGGTCGTGATACAGATTATACTTTTGGTGAAGTCGGTCTTGCTGGACACTGGATTAAACATATTTTACATTTCTTGTTTATCTATAAAGCAAAACTAAATCCAGGCTGGACACTAATTCCAGAATAAAAATAAAAAAGGAGATATATTATGAAAGAAGAAGAATTAAATTTTGGGAAAGAAAAATTTAGTTTAACAATGATACCGGGTAACGCTACTCGTTCAATGAGAACTTGTGTTGTTTGGCAATTTATTAGATTTTTGGTCCTTAATGTAAAGATGATTATCGTAGTTAGAAAAAGTCACTAGTTAATTATTTTATATTGCGAAAGTTTTACTTTCGCAATACTGCAATCCCCCTCCTTTATTTTACTCATTATTTTTAATTGTAATAAAAATTTATTTACAAAAGGTTTATATGTATTTTGTTTATATGATAAAATGTAGTGATAATACGCTCTATACGGGTATTACAACAGATTTGCAAAGAAGAATCCAAGAGCATAATGTGTCTAAAAAAGGTGCAAAATATACTCGCCTAAGAAGACCTGTTACATTAGTCTATAGTGAAGAGTGTCAAGATAGAAGTAGTGCTTCTAAACGAGAATCTTTCATTAAAAAGCTTAAAAGAAAAGATAAATTGGGTATGATTACAAAAAAATATGGAGAGAGTAATGGTATTTGATTTAAAAGAAGAGTATATAGAACTTTATAAACTTTTAAAAGTGTTAGATTTGGTAAATACAGGGGGACAGGCTAAAATGATAGTTGCTGATGGTTATGTTAAACGCAATGGTGAAACAGAAATGCGTAAACGGGCAAAAATAGTTTCTGGTGATGTTTTAATAGTTGGAGATGATGTAACTATAGAAGTAAAATAACTCTTCTATAGTAAAAATGAACTAAGTAGTCCAATAACTCCTCCAAAAACGCCTCCCCAAACAACAAGCCAATCAAGATGTTCCTTTATAAGCTTTTGAACAATCTCTTTAACCATAAGTGGTGTAAGCTCATTTAATCTTTCATCAATGATTTTTTCAATGGAGTGTAGTAAATTATGGTTAAGCGTGGAACTTTGTATATGTTGAGAGAGTGTGGCATTAAAAGCTTTAGAATTTACTATTTTAATAACGGCTAATTTCATTTTGGATGAAAATGGATCTTTTAAGTTTTCTAAGGCACTCTCTCCTCCAAACATTTCAAGCATTCCACCAAAGGAAGATTCCATGACAGTCTTGGAAAGTGCATCAAACGCAGGTGTAAAGTCAGTTTCTTCTATAATTGGCGTTAAGTTTATCTTCTGTTCCTCATTTTGAAAAAACTTTTCAAGTTGTCCTTGTGTAAAAAACTCTTGCATTATAAGATTTTTAATAGCCTCTTTAAAGGCTTCAAAACGATTTACAATAACACCTGAACCATAAAGAAAAGGTATTTTTTCAAAAAGCATATAAATGGCTAGTTGGTTTGTAAGTGCTCCCGAGAGTGCAAAAAGTCCAGTATATAAAAGTGCCTCATGGTATTTGGTAAAAGTATATGATAGTATGACTAATATAAACGCAGTGAAGTTGGTTATAAAACTCTTATTTAGTTGCAATATAAATCCTTAGGGTTTTATAAGGAATAAAGACTACTCTAGTGAGTAGTCTTAGTGAAAATTAGCAAGAAGGTACATTACCACTGTCACTTGCAAAGTCATGGAAGAAGTCATAGTAATCTTTCATATATCTAGCTTTAAGTGCTCTATCTTTTACTTTTGGACAGATTTTTTTAATTTCAGCTTTTAGTTTTCCAGCATTTTCAATAGCTGTCCACTCATCTTGTGTATGTTTCCCAGCAATTACGCCACCATTAGCACCACAAGCTCTTTTAAGTTTTTTAGCAAATAGTTTTTGACCTTTTGCAGCAGTTGTACCTAGTGCTAGTAACAAAGTTGCACCTAATGCAATTTTATTCGTATTTTTTTCTCCTTAAATATTTGAGTTATTATATATTTTTTTATATAAAAGTAATATTTATTATAAAAGTAATTTATGTAATTAACTCTATAATGTAACAATTTGTTATAATATCACTGAAAAATTTATGAAAATCCTTTTAGGAGAGAGTAAATGCGCCAACAGATAGAAGAAATATTAAGTAAAGTCATATATCCAGGCTTTTTAAAAAGTATTATGGAATTTGATTTTGTAACAGTCATTCAAATAGAAGAAAAAGATATAGTTGTTAGTTTAGATATACCCTCAGCATCTGATGAAATTGCAAAACAATTAGAAGAAGAGATTGTAAAGCGTTTGTCTTTATTTGGAACAAATATTGTAGTAAATATAGGACAACCTAAAATGCCTAGACAAACGAGTTCTGATGGTAAAAATGTTTTGCCAAATATTCAAAACTTCGTTATGGTTAGTAGTGGAAAAGGTGGTGTTGCACTTGCTTTAGCACAACAAGGTAAGAGAGTAGGGCTAATGGATGCAGATATTTATGGTCCAAATATTCCTCGTATGATGGGAATTGCAGATGTTCAGCCTGTATTTTTGGGCAAGACTATTAAACCAATCCCTGCTCATGGCATAAAAGTAATGTCGATTGGTTCTCTTGTTGAGCGTGGTGCTTCTCTTATTTGGAAAGGGGCTATGGTTACTCAAGCGATTGAGCAGATGCTTGAAGATATTAAGTGGGGTGAGCTAGATGTTTTACTTTTTGATATGCCTCCAGGAACTGGTGATGCACAACTCGCCCTCGCACAGAGTCTGCCTGTAACTGCAGGTGTATGTGTAACAACACCGCAAAAAGTCTCACTTGATGACACCATAAGAAGTATGGATATGTTTACACAACTTCTTGGTGAAGTGCCAATAGAACCTGCAATTCGTGAGGGTGGAGATAGTGGACAACCCATAACGGTTATAGCACCAAATTGTGAAACTTCTAAACGCTATCAGGCAATAGCTACGAAACTTTGGGATTACCTTCAAGAAGTAAATGAAGGTGATGGAGTTGATAACTCCTCAATTCAGCCTACTATTTTTTAACTATTTAAAAACTAGTGGTGTAACTTTGGTTTTGAAATTAATTTTAGACCTATAAGTAACGCCACAGTTCCTATAATTGCTATTGCTATTGCTAAATCCATACTATTTATTCCTTCTCTTTGTTAGCTTTTTTAATCAGTATATAACCAATAAAATATAAATTCACTATACCATAAACAGAGAGTAAAACTACTGTAAGACTATATGTTTTTTGTTGCATATAAGTGTTAAAGAGAGACAATACTAACAGTAAATTAGCAAGTGTCATAAATGTCTCACCAAGTTTCTCTTTTGCTTTATCTATTTTAGCCATTAAAAATTATACTATAAAAAGAAGAATAAAACCTTAATTACTCAAGATAAAAGAGTTTAGGTTTTGTTTTATGTTCAGGTTTTAGGGTAAAATATTTTCTTGATGTAAGCACTTTACTTATTTCACTCTCAGGGTCATCCAAATCACCAAAATATCTTAGTTTTGCCGGACATGTTATTTGACATGCTGTTGTTGTTTCTCCACGAGCAAGACGAGTATCTGCACAAAATATACACTTATCTGTGATATGGTTTTTTTCATCAACATAACGAGCATCATAAGGGCAGGCACTCATACAGGCTCTTGTTAAATCGCATAAATCTTTATGAAGTCTTACAATACCATTTTCATCTCTATAAATTGCTCCATTTGGACATGCTGCCATACATGGAGCATCTTGACACTCTTGGCACTGCATCTGCATAAATTCTACTTTATCTCTCTCTAAGTTCCAAAAATCTCCAGAAACTGCGGCATCTTCTTGAATCCAGAGGCGATGATTTTTTGCCCCTAAATCTATGCCATTTTCCTCTTTACAAGCGACTTCACAAGCGTGACAGTTTATGCAGAGTTTATAATCAAATGCCATTCCATAGTTTGCCATTTTTAACTCTCTATTCTTTTTAAATCTGTTTGATTCTTTAAAAGTTCACTTGCTTTTTTTATATATTCATATTCATCAATTGAAACTATTACAGCTTCTGGTTTATTTTTTTTTAGAATAACTATTTTAGTTAATGAATTTGATGCTAATTTATTTAAATATTTATTTAATGATTTACTAAGTTTTGTTGTTCCTATCATTTCATATCTTGTATATTTTATCATTTAAATTCCTTGCTATATTTTTCTTATTATTACATTCGTTTCATGCATTGTAGCACAACCATAGATTTTTTCAAATTTATCTTCAATAATCATATTGTCACTTGCACCTTTTGCATAAGCATTTGTCATCTCTTGTGAATCTATGCCAAATCCATGTGGAATCCAAAGGACATTTGGTGCTATTTTATTTGTTGGATTTGCTTTGATGACTATGCTAGAGAGACTACTCATAACAACAACACTATCTCCTTTCTCAATGCCAAATCTTTTTGCATCATTGTCGTTTATCCAAAGGAAATTTTCTTCATGAAAATCTTTGAGCATCACATTATTTGCCGTGGCACTCTGAGTTGTTGTGACATAGCGTCCTGTTATGACACGAAATTTATCTTCGTGTAAATTGAAATCATAACGCTTATGCCATGTAGGCATTGCATCAAATCCTGCTTTTTCCAACTTGCTAAGTGAAGCTTTGACTCTGTATCTTTTATCTACTGTATAAAATCTTTTCTCTGGAGGGTAATACTCATAAAAATCATTAAAAAGTTCTTTTTGTTCTTTCATGTAAGGGTACCAAACACCTTTTTCTTTGAGTGAATTATAGACCTCTTTGCCAAACTGTTTTGTAATGAGTTTTTTATTTCTTTGTGTTGTAGTATAGTGGTAGAGTTCTGCCATATCATAGCCACCCTCTACAAATGCTTTGTGCATACCATCCTCTTTTATGCTCTCTTGTAAATCCTCATCATATTTTGCACTTACATTAAACAAAGGAACTGAAAGTTTTTTTCCTAATCCTTTTAAAATATCTTGCATACTTTTACTCTCGTAAAGTGGTTCTATAACTTGGTTTCGTAGGGCTAATGATGGCTCAAGTCTGTTAAAACTCACAACCATATCTTCTCTTTCTAAGTAAGTACACTCAGGTAAAATTACATCTGCCATCATCGCTGTATCACTTGGCATTGTGTCAAGAACCACGACCAAATCCATCATCTCAAGCATCTTCTTAGTTTTTGCAATATTTGGCATATTTTGCATTATATTATGCTTTCTTATAAACATTGCTTTTATAGGGTAGGGTGCCGTTTTATCAAGCACTTTTTGACGAAAATTTAACCAACTTCCACCTTTTTGTGAACCATAGACTATGCCATCTAAATCAAATCTACCTTGAGCATTGTCATAGATTGGTTCATTTATTGCTTCATCATCTAGTTTAATTGGCTTACCAAAAATAATGCCACCTTTTCTATTTATACTCCCTGCTAGTGCATTTATAAGTACCATAGCACGGCGAAGTTGGAAATCGTTTTGACTCCAAACACTTCTACGACCTAAATAGTAAAGTGGATTTGATGCTGCAAAAAATTCTCTTGTTATTTGCTCTATCTTTTTTGCTGAAATATGTGTTTTACTCTCAGCCCATTTAGACGTATATTTTTCATGGAGTATATGTGATTTTAGTTTTTTAAAATCATCAAAATACTCTCTGACATATTTTTTATCGTAAAGTTCTTCTTTTAACGCAATATAAATCATACTTAGACAAAATGCTAAATCAGTCCCCGGATAGAGTGGTAAATATTCATCTGCTTTTGTAGCAGTAACCGTGCAACGAGGGTCAAGCACAACAAGCTTTTGTTTGGAGTGAATCATATCGACACTATCAGGGGTTATGAGAGACTCATATCTGTTCGCACCACTGATAATCATATAATCACTTCCAGCAACATCCATCTCTCCTACATCACCAATGGTAAGTTGTGTTGCTCCAAGTTTTGTATTTAAGCAGATGCTTCCTTCATCTAAAAAGTTTGCACTTCCTAGTTTTGAGCCAAAAAATTTAATGTACTCATCTTTGTTAAATCCTTCTCCATTACAGTATGCAACAGTAGAACGGTTGTCTTTTTGTTCATCTATAATTGTGACTAATTTCTCTTTGATATATTCATACGCTTCATCCCAAGTGGCTCTTTTGTATCGTCCATCACCTCGGTTTCCAATGCGTATAAGTGGATATTTTAACCTATCTTCATCATAAATGGCTTGGATGCCAGCATTCCCTTTTTGGCAGAGCATATTACGACTTTTTGGAAAGTGGTGGTTTGGATTGAGTTTTGTGATGATGCCATTTTCAACTCTTGCATACCCTGCACATTTATTTCTGCACATATTGCAAAGGTAAGGTGTGTTTGTTGTTTTTTTATTGGATGTTTTTGTTGTTCGCCAAGGAGAAGAGAGGGTAGAAGTAGCGTAAATGCAAAGAGATACACTACCTTGTAAAAATTGTCTTCTTGAAGTTTCTATAATATTCATAATATATTAAAAATTATTTAGCATTTATAAGATTGCTCTAAATTCAATCTGTTCATTTGAATATAAAGGTTTTATAACTTTTCTAATACCATGTCCACTATTTGGCTCTTTAATAATATCTATCAACTGATATTTTAAAAGAAAGTCTAAATCTTTATTTAGACTTGATGGTGACTTTTTTAGTTCATCAAGTATAACGCTATAATATACTTTTGTTTTATATTTAAGATACTCTATTAATTTAGTTCTTTGTGGTTTTAATATATTGAGTAAATCATCTGTTTCCATCCAAATTGTATGTTTTGGAGTTGCTTTTTTACCATTATCAATCTCTTGTGCAGTTTGCATTGCAGAACTAAAAAAATCTTCTATAGTTCCATTTTGAATATTTACCATTGAATAAATTCCTTTATATCATTTTTGAATTGTGACTTAATGAAGAAATATTCACTAAAAAGCTTGATGATTGGCATGCAAAATACAAAGATATTTTATTGGAAAAATCTATCAATCCTACTACAAAAAAAGCTTCTTATACACACCCTAAAATAGTTTCAGCTTACAACAGCATTAGAAGAAATTTATCTTATCTTTTTATTTATCAAAAATATACAGATTTTAAGATAAATAATACAACAAATGCTATTGATGGAGGAGTATTTTCACCTATGAAAAAGTCAATGCATATTCATGCTGGATTTAGTAAAAGTTTGAAGTTGAAAATAGTGGACTTTTATCTTGTTAATTATCATCAAAAGTTATGAATCGGACCCCCGTTTTTTTCATTAAGTCTAAAAAAAGCTAAAACAGATAAAGTAATAATTTTGTTCATACTTGTCCTTAATGTTAATTTCTATAAAATACTACTATTGATAAGATTAAAAATAAGTTAAAATTAATCTTATAATTATAATTTATTATAGAATAAGGATGAAAATGAAAAAAAATAGTTATAAATTATTTGAAAATACAAATAGTGAACAAATCTTACAAAAATTAGATGAAGAGTTGAAAAAAAGAAATGAGTCTCCATTTTGGAGTGATAAAGTTGTACCATTTTCAGAGGCAATACTCTCTGTTTTGCTACCTTTACAGGAACAAAAATTACTTTTTACTCCTGAGGGTTTGAAAGTTGAAGTTTTAACACCTGAACTTTTTTTAGATTGGAGTGATTTTTTAAGTTTAAAGAGTCTTGCATTTACTATTGCAAAATCTAATGAAGCAAAAGAACTTCTAAGAACAACACTCACAAAAGAGGAGTGCCAACAGTATGAACCGATTGATTTGAAGCTATTGGGAGAGTATTTATCTAAATATAGTGTTAATTTAGAGTATGAAAATTTGGATTTTCCTATTGCAAATTACAATTTGCATCAGGGTGTTTCAAATGTTATTAAGTCTTTGCTTTAAGCAATTGAAGAATTAAGGTTTATAAGGAACAGTTTTTATATGTGAGACTTTTGTTGCATATTCCATTCCACCTTTGAGATTTATAACATTATATCCAAACTCTTTGGAGAGCCATGGTGCTATTATGGAAGTTCTTTTGCTTGAATGACAAATAAGGGCAAAAGGTTTTTTAGTATTCACTTTTTTCTTTAACTGTGTTAAAAACTTTTTCGCATTATATTTTCCTTTTGTATTAAAAAACATAATAGGTATAGCACCTTTTAACAGCCCCGTTGCTTTCCACTCTCCCGGTGTCCTTACATCAACAATCGGAATATTTTTATTTAGAAAATCCTTTGTGAGGTACTGGCTTGTAACTTGTGCAAAAAGTGATGCACTTAAAAGTATAAGGCTTAAAATTATTTTTTTCAACGCTTTTCCTTGATTAAAGTGTATAATTATATCAAAAATAATAGGGAACTTATGGCAGCATCAAAAAAAGTGGTTGAAAATTCAAATAGATTGCGTTATGTTAGGGCATTGCAACGCTTTCAAAAGAGTATGCTCTCTTATCTTTCAAATAGTGATGCCCTCACTAAAGAGAAGTATGATAAAAAGATTGAAAATGCTTTAAAACTACTCAATAGAGTTGAAGAGAGTCAAATTTATAAGGGAGAACTGCAGGATTTACAAGCGCATGTAAAGAAAATGATTGCTTATAAAAACTCACAGACAGATATAGAATCCATTAAAGAAGATATTTTATATAGTGCAAATCAGCTTGAAAAGAGTAAAAATGCCAAAAGGTACAAAAAAGATAAACACTCTCACTCAAAATTTCAAGATTGGGAGTAGTTGCTTTTTTGAGAGTTGTGGTACAATTTTGCACTTAATACTATAAAAAGGTTATTTATGACACTCGCAGAAAAAGAGATTAAAAAATTTGAAAATCATAATTGTGCTGAAGATGCTCTGTTCTATCAAGCAATGGAGGAGGTAATATACTCTATTGCTCCACTTTTAGAATCAGATGAAAAGTATGCAAAATATGCAATTTTAGAGAGATTGGTTATTCCAGATAGAATAATAAAATTTAAAGTTACTTGGTTGGATGATAATAATAAAATTCAGGTAAATAGTGGCTATCGTGTGCAGTTTAACAATGCATTAGGACCATATAAAGGGGGACTTCGTTTTCATCCTACTGTAACCGAGGGTGTTTTGAAATTTTTAGGTTTTGAACAAATTTTGAAAAACTCACTTACGGGTCTGCCTATTGGTGGGGCAAAAGGTGGGAGTGATTTTGACCCTAAAGGCAAAAGTGATTTTGAAATTATGAAATTTTGTGCTGCGTTTATGACGGAGTTACATAAATATATAGGTCCACGAATAGATGTGCCTGCTGGTGATATTGGTGTTGGTGGTCGTGAAATTGGCTACCTTTTTGGAGAGTATAAAAAAATTACCTCTTCTTATGAGGGAACATTAACAGGAAAACCATACTTTTTTGGGGGTTCTTTAATGCGTCCAGAAGCAACAGGCTATGGTGCTGTCTATTTTACACAAACAATGCTAGAGATGGAAAATAAAGAACCACTTGATGGTCAAATTTGTACGGTAAGTGGGGCTGGAAATGTAGCACTCCATGCTATAGAAAAATTGCAAGATATTGGTGCTGTTGTTGTGAGTTGTTCAGACTCAAGAGGTACTATTTATGATGCTAGAGGTGTTGACTTGCCACTTTTAAAAGATATAAAATTAAAACACCGTGCTTCACTTGAAGAGTATTGTAAAGTACATAATGAGGGGAGATATATATCTGTAGAGGAGTATCCAGAGGGTGGTCATGCTGTTTGGGACATACCATGTTATGCTGCGTTTCCTTGTGCTACGCAAAATGAATTGACAGAGGTTGATGCAAAGGCTCTTATAACAAATGGATGTATAAGTGTTACTGAGGGAGCAAATATGCCTTCAACGCCAGATGCAATAGATTTGTTACAAACACACAAAGTCTGTTTTGCTCCAGCAAAAGCAGCAAATGCAGGGGGTGTGGCTGTAAGTGAATTTGAAATGAGTCAAAATGCTTCTATGACAAAATGGAGTTTTGCAAAAGTAGATGAAAAACTTAAAGAGACAATGCAGATGATATGTAAACGAGTTGCTTTAACTGCTAAAGATTATGGAGTAGAGGGAAATTATGTGCATGGTGCTAATATTGCTGGATTTAAAAAAGTTGCAGATGCTATGATAGCAGAGGGTATATAAAGGAAATGAATAAAACACTTCTCTTTGTTCTAACGCTCTTCATTCCTTTTATGCTAAATGCAGCGGTTAAATATTCTCCTTTTATAGATCAGCAAATAGCATTAACATTTAAGATGAATGATTCAAATTTAACGCAAAAAGAGATATATAAGCTTGTACAAAAACAAGAGCATATGTATGAGGTACAGCTTGATAATTTAATGCTCAATAAAGAAGTCTATATTGACAAATTAGGCAATGGCTTCGATTCAAAAATATTTGCTTTAAAAAAAATAATTGCTATAAATAGACGGGCAGGGAATAGTTATGCAGTGTTAAGAGATGAGGTTCGGATTAAATCTTTGAAGTTTGTTCAGCGCCAACAGTTGCTTATAAAAGATATTTTACTTGCTCTTAATCTGCCAACTATACAAGCGTATGAAAAAAAGTTAAATACTCTTGTTGTTGCAGAACAAGGGTATATATCGAAGCTCTATAATAAAAATTACACTTCTTATTTAAAACTTGATGGTAACTCTTATAGAGTAATCGCTCAATTGCAAGAAAACATTCGTGATTTTTATGCCCTTCAAGAGATAAATAGTGATTTTATAAATTATGTTTATAAATTTGAAAAGAGAATGTATAGACTGAATAAATATGTAAATTACCATATTATAAGACCAGCTATGTATTTGCAATCTCTTGGATTAGTACAAAAAATTGATGCTCTTTTGAAAGTATATGATTTAAGTGTTATGAAGATAGTAATTATGTTATTTATGACTCTCTTTATTTATATATTTAGAGAAATTATTTATGTAGTTATACAAAAAAGTTTTTCAAAAATTGATATTTTGGAAAAATATTCTGATTTGCTTCTCTCTAAATTGAGAAGAGCTATAGACTCTCTCCTTGTTATCATTAATATTAATATTATTATATATATTTTCAACAATTTTAGCAATAGCCAAACAGCAGCAACTGTATTGAATATAATATATGGTATCTATGCTACTGCTATTATTTACATTTTTATAAATGCACTTGCTATGATTAAAGTAAGTAGTATGGAAGCAGGGCAAACAGGGGTAAAGAGCGAACTTATAAATGTTGGTCTTAAAATTATTAACTTTGTTATTGTTATTGCTGGTTTATTGCTTGTCCTTTATTTGGGAGGAGTAGATTTAACTGCTGTGCTTTCAGGTCTTGGAATAGGTGGTTTTGCAGTTGCATTTGCTGCAAAAGATACTATATCAAATTTCTTTGGAACGCTTTCTGTCCTTTTTAGTGAAGTTTTTTCTCAAGGAGATTGGATAGAGATAGATGGAAAAGAGGGTGTCGTTGTTGAAATAGGTATTCGTGTAACAACACTTCGTACCTTTGATAATGCACTTATTGCTATTCCAAATGGAACTTTTGCTGCAAAAGATATTAAAAACTGGAATAAAAGAAAACTTGGACGACGCATTAAAATGTCTCTAGGTGTGAAGTATGACTCCAAAAAAGAGAATATTGTTAGTGCTATTGAGGAGATAAGAGAGATGCTTGTACTCCATCCTGATATTGCAAGTAAAAATACAAAATATGAATACAGAGATTCTCGTCGTTCTACTAAATTAGTCTCTAGGGAGGATTTACAGGGGATTAAAAAGACACTTTTGGTTTATCTTGATTCATTTGATGCCTCAAGTATAAATATATTAGTTTACTGTTTTTCTAAGTCTGTAAAATGGGAAGATTGGTTGAAAACAAAACAGGATGTTATGGAAAATATTATGGATATATTTGAGAAAAATTCTCTTGAGTTTGCGTTTCCATCACTCTCTATCTATAATGAAACGCAAAGTAGTAAAAAAGAGATTACAGAAGATTTTGACTAATATAGAGCCACCCTTGCCAGAGTGCAGCTGAAGAGATACCAGCTGCAAAACCTGCTATAATGTCATCACCCATCACACCAATACCTCCTGGAGCTTCTCTATCTATTCGTCCGATTATGGATGGTTTTGTAATGTCAAAATATCTAAAAAGTGCAAACGATAAGAGTGATTCTATTAAAAAACCATTACTTAGAGTAAGAACCTGATTTGATGCAACAGAGATTGCAGGAGCAATGCTAAGAGCAAACCACATGCCTGCAAGTTCATCAATGACAATTCTTTGGTCATCATGATTTTTTGTCTCTTGTTCATACTGGTTTATAACTTTTATAGCAACTACAGAGATGAGTAGGGCAGCTAAAAAGAGTGTTGTTGTATCGAAGTAGATTAATATTGCCATACCGATAGGGAGAGAGACAAGTGTACCCATTGTGGCAGGTGCTTTTGGTGAGAGACCACTATACCCTAAAGTTAAAAAAAACCAGTTCATATATTTGTTTCCTTATGTAAGTGAAGTTGTTTGGTAGAGTTTCATAAGCTCTAAATAAAAATCTTTTTCGCTATGCTCTTCTAAGAGACCTTTGACTGGAAAAGTGTCATAGTAGAGTTTTTCTACATTTTTAAATCTATTTGGAAAAAGTTTTGAGAGTAAAAATGCTGAAATCTCTTTTCTCATTAAAACGGCAGGGGGGAGAAGTCCTGCTTCTAAAAGCTCAAGAATAGAGTCTGCATGGTAAGAGATTTGATGATGTTGTCCATGTGGGCAAGTGTTTTTACTCACAAGCGTTTTACACTCATCACAGTAAACATACTCACTTGCTACTTTTATATCAATGTTAATTCCTGTCACTTTGTCAATGATAGATTTGTTGGAATTACACTCATAAAACATTCCTAAACCTGCATGATTTCGTCCAATGGTAAGTCTATCACAACCATAATTTTTTGCAACAATAGCATCAATAATAATCTCATTATAACCCGCAAAAATATAGCTATTTTCAAGGGGAATAATAATAACTCTATTTTTTGGTAAAAAGTTGTTTATAAAATACTCTAAAGCCTCTTTTCTTACTTCATATTGTAAGTTTGCACTATTGTAAGGTTTGAGTAAAAAAATTACAAGTAAATCTGTCTCTTCAAGACTTTGGCGAATAAGCCTTTCATGTGCACGATGGAGTGGGTTTGCTCCCATCATGAGCGAGCTTGTATGTTTGGCATCAATCAGTTTTTTAGCAGCTTCAATTTTTAATTTATTCTGATTTTTTGTTTTATGAAAGATTGTGTATTTACCACTTATCGCCCATTTTCCAATTCTTTTAATAGTAGCCATAACACCAGGATGCGTTAAATCATCTGTGCCATATATATGTTTGACTCTCTCTTTTGGATCAATCTTAAAAGTGTCATTTACAATAAGTGTGGCAAATATTTTACCATCACATATAATAGTTACTTCTTCTTCCTTTTTGAGAGATGAAATAATCTTCTCATTTTTTTTACCAGAGGGTGCGAGTACAAAAGGAAAGGGAAAAGATTGTCCCTGTATAAGTCCTGTTTGTAAGACTTCTCTTGATTCTACTTCATCCATGAGTTTTGTTACGGGGGAGAGAAGTCCCTCTTTTACAAGTTCTAAAACAGAAGCTGCCTCTTTATCAATAAAAAGGGTCTTATTTTTTCTTGATGATGTCATATTTTTTTCTTTTTTCCCATAAACTTTTACGACTGATGCCTAGTTTTTTGGAAAGTTCTGTATCGGGATATTTGTCTTGATAATTAAGAACAATAAATTTTACATAATCTTCAATAGGAAGAATTTCTCCTTTATCAAAAATATTCTTTTCACTTTCAATCTCTATAACTTTAAACGCAACATCTTCGATTTTATCACTACTTGAAATAATGGCTTTTTTTCCTTCTATCAGAGTAGAAAAATTTTGTTTATCAGCTTTTTTGAGAGACTGATAATCAATAATATAGGCAATAGAATTTTGTGGAAGGTTCTCAATTTCTGTTAATGCTTTTGGGTTACTAAGGGAGATAAAATGAACAGGAAAATCTTGTGATTTAGCATATTCATAGGCAAAAGCATCGCTATATTTTTGAAAACTTGAGGAGATAAAAAGAGGAAGTTCAATATTTTCAATAGATTGCTTATGCTCAACAGTTGAAAAATTATGTTCAAGATATTTTTCATACGCTTCGTTTCGTTTTTTGAGTTTTTCATAATCTTGGTAGTGGTCTATTTTTCTTATAAGTTCTTCTATCATAAATGGTTTGAGAATATAATCTTTTGCACCTGCTGAAAGAGGTTTTGAAACTGTGTCATTACTAATGTATGAAACCATTAAAATTACAATAGAGTGCTTGAAAGTCTCTATAACAGGATTAAAATCTTGTCCATTAATATTTGTTGAGAGTAGCACTACATCGTAGTTTTGTCCTCTAATGGCATCTTTTGTAGATGTACACATTTCACAACTATGACCGAGTTCACCGAGTTTTGTTGCAATACTCTGTGCTAAATATACTTCGTTTTCTATAATTAATATCTTCATTTTATCCTATTGTTTTCCAGTTAAAATATTTTAAATTGGCATTAGCAATCACACCAACACCCTCTTTTCGTCCAATAAATCCAAGTTTTTCCGTTGTTGTTGCTTTGACATTTACTCTTGCTTTGTCTATATGAAGAATATTTGCAATGACTCCTCTCATAGCATCTTTATATAAGGCTAATCGTGGTTTCTCAGCTGCAATTGTAATGTCTGCATTTACAATAATAAAACCATAATTGTAAAGTTTTTCTACAACCCTAGCAAGTAACTCTTTTGAATCAATACCTTTATAAGTATCATCATTATCAGGAAAAAGCATACCAATATCGCCCATTCCCGCAGCACCTAAAAGTGCATCAATAAGGGCATGAAGTGCTACATCACCATCACTATGTGCTTTAAATCCATAATCAACATCAATTTTAAGACCACCAAGATACATTTCACTCTTATCATCAAAAGCATGCACATCAAATCCATTCCCACTAAAAATATCATTTGATGGTGCTTGAAGGCAAGGGAGTTTGTTTAAGTCATGAACAAAGGTGATTTTATGAGCATCATCATCACCCAAAACATACCCACGAGTGCCATCATTTGCTACAATGGCACTACTCTCATCTGTAAATTCTTCAGTAGTCTGGAGTGCAGATTTTAGAACTGCTGTTTTTGAGAGTTGTGGAGTCTGTATTCGTTTCACTTTTTCTCTATCTATGGTGGTGTTTTCATAGACTATAGTATCGGTTACTTTGAGGTATGGAACAATGCAGTCATAATTTGATTTTTCTTCTATTATGCGTTGGAGGAGTGTTTCACTTATACACGCTCTTGCTACATCGCTTACAAGAACATAAGAACTCTCTACGAATTTGAGTGCATTTTTAAGAGATTGCTGTCTTGTACTCCCACCCTCTACTAAAGTGTAGTCTGTATAGTTTTGCATAAAAGCAATATCTTCTGATGAAGAAACTATAATAATTTGTGAAAATCGCTCTGTTTGATTGAATTTATCTGCTACAAATTGCCACAATGGTTTATAATCTATGCGTAACCACTGCTTCTTAACACCCATATCAAAACGATTAGAGCTTCCCGCTGCTAATAAAACAAGAGTTAAATCTGACAATAAGGCTCCTTAATTTAAAAAGTGTTACGAAATTATACACTTAAAAAGCTTTTTTTTCTCTTGAGTGCGTAAATTAGGTACTTTAAATTTCAAATAATGCATAAAGAATATTATCAATTACGCTACTTTATATTAGATTAACTTTATTTGATTATATTTCCATATATAAATATAAAAAATTGAGGAGAAACTATGAGATCTTCATGGGTACAAGAGCGTGAAAAAGATGCTGTGCGAACACAGATGTATTACGCTAAAGAGGGCATAATTACACAAGAGATGGAGTATGTCGCAAAAATAGAAGATTTATCTCCTGAACTTGTTCGGAGTGAAATAGCTCGCGGTAGATTGATAATACCAGCGAATGTAAATCATACTTCATTAGAGCCAATGGCTATTGGGATTGCAAGTAAATGTAAAATCAATGCAAATATTGGTTCTTCTGCAATTGCTTCTGATGTTATGGGTGAAGTTGAAAAGATGGAAGTCTCTCAACACTATAAAGCAGATACTGCGATGGATTTAAGTACAGGTGGTGATTTGGATGAAATTAGAAAAGCAGTCATAAATGCTTCAAAAATTCCAATTGGTACAGTGCCAATTTATCAAATTTTACATGATGTAAATAATAAAATAGAAGATTTAACTATTGAAATTATGCTTGAAGTGCTTGAGCGACAAGCAAAGCAGGGTGTTTCTTACTTTACAATTCATGCAGGTTTCTTGCTTGAAACTATGCCAAAAGTTGCAAAACGAAAAATGGGAATAGTCTCTCGTGGTGGTTCGTTGATGGCAGCATGGATGATGCACTACCATAGAGAAAATCCTTTCTACTCTGCGTTTGATGATATTTTAGATATTTGTGCAAAATATGATGTAAGCCTTTCACTTGGTGATTCCCTTCGTCCAGGGTGTTTAGCTGATGCTTCTGATGATGCACAACTCGGTGAGCTAAAAGTGCTTGGTGAATTGACACTCCGTGCATGGGAGAAAAATGTTCAGGTAATGATTGAAGGTCCAGGACATGTGCCTTTAAATCAAATTGAGCGTAATATGAAAATACAGCGTGAACTTTGTCATGAAGCACCTTTTTATATTTTAGGACCACTTGTAACGGATATTGCGGCTGGATATGACCACATATCTTCTGCTATTGGTGCCGCTGTTGGTGGATGGCATGGTGCTAGTATGCTCTGCTATGTTACACCAAAAGAGCATTTAGGTCTTCCAAACGCAGAGGATGTTCGTGAAGGAATTATTGCTTATAAAATTGCGGCCCATGCAGCAGATATTGCTCGTGGACGCAAAGGTGCGCGTGATGTAGATGATGAAATGAGTGACGCTCGTTATGCTTTTGACTGGGAAAAACAGTTTGAATTAGCACTTGATAGTGAGCGAGCAAGAGAGTACCATGATGAGACACTCCCTCAAGATGTATTTAAAGAGGCAGAATTTTGTTCAATGTGTGGACCAAAATTTTGTTCTTATAAAATCACACAAGAGATAATGGACAATCCAGATGCTATAGCTCAAATTGCTGAAGATGCAAGAGTGAAAGAAGCAGAGGAAGAAGCTCTTTTAGCTTAAAATTTCTTTTAAAAGAAATTGATTTTAAATAAGACTATATTTGTCTTATTTAGATATGATACACTCCGAAAATAAAAAATTTTAAAAAGGAAAAAAAGTATAATGACTGAAGAAATTGTAAAATCAGCACTTTCAAAAGTTACTTATCCTGGGTTTACTAAGGATATTGTATCGTTTGGTTTTGTGAAAGATATAGTTGTAAATGGTGATGATGTTAGCGTAACTGTTGAGATTACATCAAGTGCACCAGAAGTGGCTACTCAGATTAAAGATGAAGCTACGGCAGAGTTGATGAGAGAGGGAGCTGAAAATATTACTGTAAATATAAAAGCACCTGTAATGCCTAGAGAGAGTTCTTCTCATGGTAAAAACATCGCTCCACAAGTAAAAAACTTTTTAATGGTAAGTTCTGGAAAAGGTGGGGTTGGTAAATCAACTACTTCTGTAAATATCGCTATTGCACTTGCACAGCAAGGGAAAAAAGTTGGTCTTTTAGATGCAGATATTTATGGTCCAAATATTCCTCGTATGATGGGAATAGCAGATGTAAAACCTGAAGTAAATGGGAATAAAGTGCTTCCAATTAAAGCGTATGGTATTGAGATTATGTCTATGGGTTCACTTATGGAACAAGGGCAATCTTTAATCTGGCGTGGTGCTATGATTATGAAGGCAATTGAGCAATTCTTGCGTGATATTTTATGGTCTGAATTAGACTGTTTAGTTATTGATATGCCACCAGGAACTGGTGATGCACAACTTACACTTGCTCAATCTGTACCTGTAACTGCTGGTCTTACAGTAACAACTCCTCAGGGTGTTTCACTTGATGACTCTCGTCGCTCACTTGATATGTTCAAAAAACTCAACATTCCTATTGCTGGTATTGTTGAGAATATGAGTGGATTTATTGCTCCAGATACTGGTGTTGAGTATGACATCTTTGGAAAAGGAACTTCTGAGCCTATGGCAAAAGAGTTTGACACGAAAGTAATTGCTGAAGTACCAATTGAACCTGCTATTAGAACAGGTGGCGATGATGGAAAACCTATCACTTTTGTAGCACCTACAAGTGAATCAGCAAAACGATATATTCAAGCTGCTGAATCTATTTGGGCGAGTATTGAAGAGATTAATGCAAGTGGGGGAGTAGATAACCAAGCTGTTCAACCAACAACACCTCCAGGGGTAAGTGCATGTTCTACTGGGTCTGCACAAAAAAGTGGTGGTGGCTGTGGCTGTAGTTAGTCATATTTATATCTAAACTTCATCTCAATTGAGATGGAGTCTATTTATCGAAGTTCTTCTTTCTCTGCCATCTTTTTATCAAATCTTACTATTTTATTACGACCCGTTGTTTTGGCTACATAGAGTGCTGTATCGGCAAGTTTTATACACTTCCAGATAGTATTAGCATCTTTTGGAAAAATAGAAATCCCTATGCTTATTGTTTTTTGTAATGTCTCTCCATCTCCTGCATCAAATACTATTGATGCAAATGTAGAATGTACCTTTTTTGCTATTTTTAATGTTCCCTCTTCAGTTGCATTATGAAGCAATATAAGAAATTCTTCTCCTCCATAACGGATTGCTAAATCAGATTCGCGTATATTTTCTCTCAATACTTTTCCAATAGCAACGATGACTTTGTCTCCTACATCATGACCATAAGTATCATTGACCATTTTGAAAAAATCAACATCAAGCATTAAAATACTATAGCTCTCTTGTTCTCTTTTTATTTGTCCTGCAAGAGTATCTATAAACTCTTCTAAAAATCTTCTATTGTAAAGGCTTGTCATAGGGTCATGCAGTGAGTTGTCACGAAGTTTTGCCAAAAGAATTTTACTCTCTATCATTGGTTTTGCAGCTTCTAAATAGTTTTTAATACTAGCATTATATGCATTAATAGTTGCAAGTTGTTCCGTATTAGAAGTGTGTATAGTTAAAACTAGGCTAAATTCATCGCTAATAGTAAAGGGAATACAAAGATATTCCATAGAGTTGTGTTCACACTCCTGACAAATATTTTTAAAATCACTAGAGAGTACATCAGTATCTGTTCTAAATGCCCTACATAGATGTGCAGGAACGATTTTCTTTTCATCGCTATGAGGTAAATTACAAGTGCTATCTTCTGATGCATTATAGATTAAGTTCATAGTGTCTGCTGTTGCATTAATTTCAAAAAATGAGAAATTTTTTAATTGGAATTTATTTTCTAATACCTGTACAAATCTT
>JALSWC010000263.1 GCA_027060825.1 Sulfurimonas sp. | reverse complement strand
AAAATTTAATCAAGAGCCATTGGATACAAAAGATGAAGATGAAACGCAAGAAGTTCCTGAGTGGATCAATCAAGAGCCGAAATTTACTCTTAATGCAAATGAGATTTTAAAAAAAGATTTCAGTCCATTAGAAGAGGCTCATAAAACTTTGCGTAAAATGGTTAAAGATGAAGTGTTTGTTATGGTTGCAAATTTTAGACCACAGCCTTTAATAGATGATTTACAAAAATTTGGACATGAGGTTTATGTCCAGATAAAAGCAGAAGATTCTTTTGTAATTTATGTCAAAAAACATGTAAATACAGCTAAAGATTTTAAAGAGGCTGGTGTGAGTCCTTATGTTGATGGCAGACAAATGCCAAGAAGATACTTTTTAATTGCGACACAGTTGCCGTTTTTTATAGAAACATGTGTCAAATATGCAAAAGAAGTTGGACTTGATAAAGAGACACTTGCTGCGGTAAGAAATCTTATGGCTATTACAAAACCACAAGTGGTAGATAATGCTACTATTGTTAAAAAAATGGAACTTGAAGCAATTAGAAAAATGGTTGATGAGAAATGTTCTGCTGATGAAGTGGATGATTTACTAGTCAAAATTGCAGATCAACAACTTCATATGCAAAGAATCCACGCAAAATGTATTAATGATGTTCAATCGGTATTAAATGATGAGCAGTATGCAAAACTCATTGAAATTATTAAGCGTGGTGTGGAAGAAGATGAATAGGAATTAAAATGCAAGTAAGTAAAAGGTCATTAGAGTATTTTCCGGTACAACTATTTACTGTTATCATGGGGATATCTGGATTGTCCATTGTTTTTGCCAAAGCATATCATCTTATTGATATGCCGTATTGGATTTACGAAACACTTCTTTTGCTAAACACAGTTCTGTTTTTAGGAATATTTATAGGCTATATGTTTAAATGGTTAATTTACCCAGAAGCTGTTACAAAAGAGTTTAACCATCCTATTAAAAGTTCATTTATGGCAGCAATTGCAATCAGTTTTTTACTAGTTTCTATCGCATATTATGACTTTGCACCGATAGTTTCGTTACTTTTGTGGTATATCGGAGCGCCTTTACAGCTTTTTTTTACATTGAGTGTTATTCGTTATTGGATAAATAATGATTTAAAAGTTGTCCATGCTAATCCTGCTTGGTTTATCCCTATAGTAGGGAATATTTTAGTACCTATTGTTGGTGTAGAAGTAGCACCCTTGTATATTTCAATTTTTTTCTTTGCAATTGGGCTTTTTTTCTGGGTAGTGCTTTTTACAATTATGCTCAATCGTATTATTTTTCACCATCCATTGGCAAAAAAATTGATACCAACACTTTTTATTTTTATTGCTCCACCATCAGCTGGCTTTATTAGCTATTTTTATATCACCGATGGCAGTATAGATATGTTTTCAATGTTACTCTATTTTGTTGCATTGTTTACTCTGGTCTTATTGTTATTTATGATACAAAAATTTGATACAAAAGAGTTTTTTATCTCATGGTGGGCATATACATTTCCATTAGCAGCTTTAACCATAGCAACACTATTGATGTATATGTCCTTTAGAAACAATATCACTTACATAGCCTCAGTAATGTTAATCATATTAACAACTTGTGTTGTAGGATTTGTAACTATAAAAACTTTGCATGCCTCTAAAAGAGGAAAAATTTGTATTTCGGAGGAAGAGTAATGAAAAAACATATAATACCCCTTTTTATAGGTATGAGTATAGGTGTTGTGTTGAGCTTTTTTCTTGTTGGTTTAGTGCTTGAAGTTGCTGCACCTAGTATGTTGTTTAAAGAGATTACAGTACCTTATAGTTTAGATAAAACCGTTAGCTTAATTACAAGTCGTATAAACAAACAAGAAGGTTGGCATGTAATATCAGTAATTAATGAGCAAAAAGAGATAATAAAAAATGGTGGAAAAGATATTGGCAGAGTGAAAATTATTAAATTTTCTAATGCAAAACTCTCTGCAAAAATGTTAGATAAAGATGAAAGTAAGTTTATGGCAGTAGAAATGCCACTTAGTATCGCTGTATATGAAAAAAGTGATGGTAGGGTTACCATAGGTTTAATGAATAGTTATATGATGGCAAGGCTCTTTTCTACTAGAAGAGAAGGAGCTATTATGGAACAAGTAGTGAAAGGTGTCGAAGCAGTACTCGGATTTGTACATTTTCGATTTACAATATTTTAATAAATTATAAGGAAAGAAAAAATGGAAACACAATTAACAAAAATCATTGAAAATGATACAAAAAAAGAGAACTTGGGAAATGTAGATTTACATAAAACAAGAGAGTTACTTATGGATGTTGGTGCAATTTTACTTGATGTTCGTCCTGCACCAAAAGTAGTTGGCGATAATGCACAAGAAGCAGGCATTGCAAATGCATACTATACTCCATATCCAAAATTTGCTGAGTACTTAGATATTTTACCAGAAGATAAAACTACACCTATTGTTGTTGGATGTCTTAAATCATGGTTTGCAAATCGTGTAATGGGCTATTTAGAAATGATGGGATATACAAATGTGTATGTTCTTGATACGAAGATTGTGGATTTGATTGAAGTGCATTATGCACATACTAATCGCTAGGTCTTTATAGTCGCAAAAATAATTTAGGAGAAAGAAATGAGAGTAGTATTTCCAACAGATGAAAATAATGGGTATCTTAGTAAAAGAGGTGCACATTTTGGTAAAGCGAAATTTTATACTATTATAACACTTGAAGATGGTAAAATTGTAGATGTTGAGGGTGTTGCAAATAGTGGACACGATGCTAATGCTTGTGGTAATGCAGTAGCAAATATTATGAGTCTCAATCCTGATGCTCTTGTAGTCAGTGGTATAGGTGCTTCGCCAGCAGAGGGCTTTTTAAAGGCTGGACTTGATGTCTATTTTGATCAAGAGAGTGCAACAGTTCAAGACTCTATTGCCCTTTTTAATGCAGGAAAATTACAAAAAAGCAATGGTGATGGTACATGCTCCGTACACTAAAAAATATAGTAATGTTTTGTAAGCTCTCAGAGAGCGAACTAAATTCTTTAGCAAGTATATCGACTATAAAATATCTTAGTAATGAAAATATTTTATTTTTTGAAAATGAGATGAGTGATAATTTTTACTTTTTACTAGACGGTCAAATTGAAATATTTAAGACTAATGCTAAAGGAAAGCACATTATTTTGAAAGAGTTCCTCAAAGATGAATTTATAGCTGAAGTTTCAAATTATAACAATATGAAATTTCCAGCTACTGCAAAATCTATTGGAAATTCTAAGGTGCTGATTATAGATTATAAAAAATTTGAGAAAGAGTTTTTATACCATAAAGAGATAGTTCCTTATGTTGTAAAATCATTAGCAAGTAAAATATTGACTTTAAACAATGTTATATCTTCCCAACTTACAATGGATGCGTCGCAGAGAGTTGCAGAATTTATTTATAACAATGAAAAGTGTCTTACGGATCTCAAACACCATAAAATAGCAGAAAACTTAAATATAACTCCTGTGACATTTTCAAGAATTTTAAAAACATTTAAAGATGAAAATATTATTCAAGAAGATGCTCATAATTTTACTATTCAAAAAGATTTACTAAAAAAACAGTTCTCTTAACATATGTTAACGATAGTAACTTTTGATTCTGTTACAATGTTCTTCTAATAAAATCAGGAGAAGTAATATGTTTTGTAATCAATGTGAAATGAGTATGGCTGATGGCTGTGGAAGTAATGGACAAACTGCAGGAACTTGTGGAAAAAATGAGACTCTTGCAGACCTTCAAGATACTATGATTTATGGCTTAAAAGGTTTAAGTGCATATAGAGAACATTTGAATGAATTAGCTCCAGAGCAGACTAAAAATGTTGATGATGTTATAAGTGAAACACTCTATTTTACACTTACAAATGTAAACTTTAATTTTGATGACCATATCAAGCAACTTATGAGGGTTGGATCTGCTGGTTGTGAAGTTATGGATAAGCTTTCAAATGCGCATACAGGTAAATTTGGTATTCCTACACCTGTAAAAATTTCTCAAAATGTTGTTGAGGGTAAAGCTATTCTTGTAAGTGGACATAACTTAGAGATGTTTGAGGAACTTCTTAAAGCTACGGAAGGAAAAGGCATCAATGTCTATACTCACTCTGAAATGTTACCAGCTCATGGTTACCCAGAACTTAGAAAATATAAACACCTTAAAGGAAATGTTGGAAAAGCTTGGTTTGATCAAGTGCAATTAATGAAAAGATTTAAAGGTACTTTTGTTGTTAATACTAACTGTATCGTGCCACCTAAAAAGAATGCTGATTATATAGATAGAGTATTTACTTATAAAATAGTTGGTATTGAGGGTGGAACACCTATAGAAAATAATGATTTTTCTGAACTTATTGAGAGAACTTTAGCGTGTGAAGATACAAATATGAATGATGATTTGACACTTACAACAGGACATCACTATAAAACTATTTTAACTTTAGCACCACAAATTCTTGAAGCTATTAAAAGTGGAAAAATTAAACAATTCTTTGTTATTGGTGGTTGTGATGCACCTGGTAAAGCTGGAAATTACTATAGAGAAATGGCTGAAAATCTACCTAAAGATTGTGTGATTATTACTTCATCTTGTGGTAAATTTAGATTTAACGACATAGATTTTGGAAATATTGAGGGAACTGAGATACCAAGATATTTAGATTTAGGTCAATGTAATGATAGTAACGGTGCAGTTGAAATAGCAAAAGCAGTAAGTGAAGCACTTACTATTCCTATAAATGATTTACCAATTTCAATAGTCCTTAGCTGGATGGAACAAAAAGCAGTTATTATTTTATTAGCACTTTTTAGTTTAGGTATTAAAAATATTTACTTGGGACCAAAATCACCAGAATTTTTTAATGATGATATAACACAGTTTTTAATAGATACTTTTGATTTACACTATACAGGTAATGCAAAAGAAGATTTAAAAAATCTTTTGATTTCTTAGAAATAGAGGAAAAATTACTTGAGTCCCATTTATTGGGATTCTACATATTGCCTATTTAATGCTTTTGTAACAATTTTAGAATATAATTAGAAAAATAAAATAAAAGTGGAAGGTAATATGCAGAAAAAATTTATACTCTCTCTAATGGGATTTGTACTACTGAGTCTGGCAACTCTTCTAAACGCAGCAATGTTTCAAACTGTACCAGCTTCAAAAGCAGAGTTAGTGCAAAAAGGTCCACAGAAGCAGTTTTGTACTATTTGTGGTATGAATCTTGTAATGTTTTATAAAACAAACTATGTTGCTCTTGTAAATGGGAAAGAGAAACAGTACTGCTCTATCCATTGTCTTGTAGAAGATAGGGATGCAAATCATGCAAACCAGCAAAATATTAAAGTTGTGGCTACTGATACGCTGAAACTTATAGATGCGAAAAAAGCCTATTTTGTTGTTGGTTCTTCTAAAAAAGGGACTATGAGTATGGTGAGTAAATATGCTTTTTCTACACTAAACGCAGCAAGTAAATTTGCAGCAAAATTTGGTGGTGTTGTGACTGATTTTAATGGTGCATTAGAAGTAGCTAAAAAAGATTTTGTAAAAGATTCTCATATGATAGGCAAAAAACAGCATAAAATGTCACAAATGGGTGCTATGATTTATGAAAATAAATGTAAAAAAATAGATAAAACTTTTGATTCGGTTGCAAAAGCAAAAGCATTTGTTACTTCAAATAAAGTTTGTAAAAATTTGAATCCTAAAGAGCTACAAGCAGTTGGTCTCTATTTGATACATAGATAACGCTGAAATGGATTCAATAAATTTCCTCTCAATTATTACCATTGCTTTTTTAGGTTCATTTGGACACTGTATTGGTATGTGTGGTGGTATTGTTGTTGCATATAGCACCACAAAAATAGATGACGAGTGGAACAAAACAAAGCAGTCTATCGCTCATCTTCTTTACTCTTTTGGTCGTATTTTTACCTATACTCTTCTTGGTGCAATGTTTGGATTTTTAGGTGGTGTTGCTACTTTTAATAATTTTACAAATGGAATGTTACTTATAATTGCAGGTATTTTTATGATACTTGCAGGACTCTCACTCTCAGGAAAAATCAAATTTTTAACACTTGTAGAACACTCATTTGCAAATAACTCGTGGTACACAAAAACTTTTCGTCATTTATTGCAAACAAAGTCACTTTGGAGTTTTTTTATTTTAGGTATGCTCAATGGTCTGCTTCCATGTGGCTTAGTTTACTTTTTTGCCATTACAGCAGCAAGTACTGCAAGTCCTTTTTATGGGGCAGTTGTGATGTTTATTTTTGGTGTGAGTACCATTCCTGCTCTTTTTAGTCTTGGCTTTTTTGTGGGAATTTATAAAAATGGTAAACTGAGAAATATTATGATTCGTCTTGCTGCTGTTGCTGTAATCATATTTGGTTTTTACACTATAAGAGATGGATACTATTATATAAAATATCCACAAAAAACAGTATCACAGTGTTGTGAATTTAATCCTGATGCCATAGATAAACAAAATAAGCAAAAACATCTTCAATCGTTGCAAAAATAATATGGCGTATAAACAGGATAATCCAAGCAATAACTATAAAAATATAGCCCATGCATTTTTTCTCTCGTTGGCTATTACCATAGCAGAACCCTCAACTGTACTGCCTCTGATTATTGAGCATTTTAGTGATAGTACTGTTATTGTTGGTATTTTCGTCTCTTTGTTGCGTGGTGGGGCAATCCTTACGCAGTTGTATGCAGCATTTCATGCACAAAGTTATAAAAAAGTTTTGCCTTACTTAAAAAAGGTCTTTTTCTTTCGTTGGCTCTCTTGGTTTGGTATAGGTTTGAGTATCTTTTTCATCGGAGATACAAATAAAACTTTGACGCTTACGCTTATAGGAGTAGGGCTTTTTGGCTTTTCTCTCTCTGCTGGTTTTGGGGCGATTTACTTTAAAGAGTTACAAGCAAAACTCTTCTCTAAAACTTATCGTGGTAAGACCATGGCAAATCGTCAGGTAGCTGGCTCTATTGCATCCATCATTAGTGGTGGTGTTGCTGGGTATGTTTTGAGTCATTTTCATGCACCACTTAACTATGCTTATCTTTTCATTGTTAGTAGTTTTATTATGGGTATTGGCTTTTTTATTTTTTCAAGTATAAGTGATGAACCATCAAAAGAAAATGTACAAGAAAAAGAGAAAAATTTCGGACTTTTTATAAAAAATGCCTTTGCTATACTTAAAGATGACAAACGATTACAGCAACAAACTTTAGCCATCTTTTTGAGTTTTGCGTGTTATCTCTCTATTCCCTTTGTCATTTTAGAAGCAAAAAGTTCTGTTACTTTAACAGGCTGGGTATTGGGTGGATTTATAATGGTGCAGATGCTTGGAAGTATTCTAGGAAGCTCTTTGTTATGGAGGCAAATAAGCAATTATGAGAGAATGCTCTCTTTGAGTTTTACTTTTATGATAGTTGCGTTTGGAGTTGCCCTTTTTGCAAACAATAGCTATATCTATGCTCTTGTCTTTTTCCTTTATGGCGTCGCCCTTGATGGTTTTGGAAATAGTGGTATGAATCTTATCATAGAAATAGCACCAGAAGAGAAACGCCCTATTTATACGGCAGTGCAGACAAACTTAAGTTCATTTGGACTTTTCTTTCCTATTCTTGGAGGGTTGCTACTTAAAGGTTTTGGGAGTTATGAGCTTATATATCTTTTAACTATTGGACTTCTATTTATAGGGCTAGTCATAAGTTTAGGATTAAAAAAATATGGAGATAAAAATCATGAAAATTCTTTTTGATAACTATAAAGTATGTGACACATGTCAATCACTTTGGGGATTTAGTGCCTACCTAGAAGAGTATAAACTTCTTTTTGACACAGGAAGCAATGGGCGTGTTCTTTTAAAAAATATGCAACAGCTTGATGTTGATGTGAAGGAAATAGAGTATCTTTTTATTACGCATTCGCATTGGGACCACATTGGAGGTTTAGATAGTATTATTGAACTTAATCCAAATCTTACACTCTTTGTTCCCTCTTCACTCTCAAAACATCTTATAAAAGATTTGAAAACTTTGGTTAAAGAGGTTATAGTTTGCACAAAAAAACCACAAAAACTTTTTGCCGACCTCTATACAACTGGAGTTTTAGGAGATGAAACTCCTGAGCAGTCTCTCATCATAGATAAACAAGAGAGTACGCTTATAACAGGTTGTGGACACTTTGGAGTTGAAAATATTACAAAAGTTGCACGAGAGGTTATTGGTAGAGATATTGAATGTGTTGTGGGAGGTTTTCATCTTTTACGAAGTAGTGATGAAAAAATATTGCAGACCATAGATGCTCTCATAGAAATGGGTGTAAAGTGTGCCAGACCCACACATTGTAGTGGAGATAGGGCGATTGAATTGTTTAAAGAAGAGAAAAGGATAACTTTTTGATAAAAACAGTATGTGGGTATTGTGGGTGTTGGATGCAAATTAGTATTTGATGCGTCGAAACTCAAAGGCACTTAGAATTATGCTACTACTGCAAAAAGTTCTGTTGTAACTTGCAGGTTTCTTTCAAGGTTTGTAGAATCTACAACATTTAAAATGATGTCATATTCATCATCTTCTCTACACCTTTAATGATACCAAAAGAGGAGAGTCTTTGGCGTAAAATTCCTGAAGTATGTAGTTTTTTTACTACATACTTTTTGTTTTTTTCAACATCCATTATTGTTTGCATCTATCGTCCTCTAAAAGTTATACGAAACTAAAACTCTAAAGTTTTTGTCATTAAAATCTGTACTTGTAACATTGTCTTTATTATTATCTATCGTTACAGTTGCACCAACTGTAAAGTTATCAGCAGGAGCATAATTGACACCTATATCTTGCTCTGTTATGTGAGCTTTAGCACCTCTACTATTAGCATCGCCTTTGAAATCCCCATAAGCATAAGCAAAAGTAATAGCATTAAGTTCATAAGAGACCCCAGTGACGATGGCTTGGGCATCTCTATCTGTCGTAATCTCATCAAGAATCATCGTATCCATATTTGTAAAGAGTGTTCCTCCACCATAGCCACTAAAAGTGCTTTTGCCTTTTTCTTTCAAAGATTTATTATAAGCTAAAGTAAAATCAAATCCATGAGTTGCTGCCTCTGCCATAGCACCATAGATATTGGCTTTGATGCCACTCTTATCAACTTCACTCTCATTGAGATACTGCACACCTGCATGGAGTTTTAAATCATCATAAAAAGTATGGTTTAGTGTTGCATCAGCATAGAGAGCGTTGTTACCATTCTCTGCACCTGTGATATTGTAGTACCATAGATTTGTCTCTACAAAATCATTGCTGTAAGTAACACCACCAAAATTTGTACCATCTTTGCCTGTTTTTACCCAAGGGTTATTCAATCCTGCATCGTAACCTTGCCAGCTGTTTAGATGTCCTGCCATAAGAGAGAAACCATCTATCTCATAAGTGGCTATATAGGCTTCAAAGGTATCTGGAGTTATTCTAATATCATCACTATCGGCTAAAGGTGTATCTATCAGTTGGCGACCAACACGGAGATTTAACCCTTGAAACTCATAGTTGATGTATGCTTGAGTTGGCTCTGTGTAAGAACCTTTTGCACCTGAGATTGCCTCATTTCTTTTTCCCTCATCTCTATTGCCACTTGCAAAATTTACATCATTAGCTGTTGTAAATTCTACACCTGCATTAAACCCTTTATATTTTGCGAGTTCATATTGGAGTTGCATACCGATTGCTGTTGTATAGGTGTCTGTGTCGTTATCGTTATAAAAACTTGAGTAAATTGAACGGATATTTCCACTTACTTTAGCCTTTTGAAACATCT
>JALSWC010000262.1 GCA_027060825.1 Sulfurimonas sp. | reverse complement strand
GGCTACATTATTGTAACGAATAGTTACATTAGCATTGTTAGAACTCTTTAAAGAGAGTTCTTTTAAGAGTATATTATCACATTCATGTACACCATAAAATCTCAATCTCAGTTGCATTTTATAATTTGTTTTCACACAATTGATATTATGTACTTTTAAATAAGTTGCCAATTCTTTTGCTACATGCATATTGTAAGCAAAATGTTTTTTTGGATTATCTAAAAAACGATAAAGTTCTTGATTAAAAAAAACGACAACAGCATTTAGTACTAAAAACATCAAAGAGAGAACAAAAATAATTTTATACTTTTTTCTAAACTCTTTTACCCGAACACGATACGATGAGACAAAGCTCTGCGCAACTAGAGGCAAAGATATAATTAAATAAGGGGCAAATACTTCAATATTTACTCTTTGTCTGAAAGAGAGAATCAATGAAATCAGCAATGCAGTTGTAGATATATACCATATTTTATCAATTTTCTTTGTCAAGAATCGTTTATAAAGTACATAAACAATATAGATAAAAACTATAGGCGTAAATATAGCACTATATACACCCATTATATCTAAAAAATGTCCACTTGGTGAACCAGAAATTTTGATATTGTACAGACTAATGGAGACAAAATAAAGTATTATATTGTAAAGAAACATCCATTTGTTTTTTTCAAAGAAATAGTAAACTATTAATCCTAAAAAGAGGTAAGAAAAACCAGAGTCAAGCAGAGCAAAGGCGAACAATAATGGTGCAATGTATATCTCTTTGAATTTATCACTTAAATAGATATATAATAAAAGTCCAAAAATAAGTAAACCTGCATGATTTACTACTAATGCAGCACTAATTACACCAGGAAGTAAAATAAATATTAAAACAAGCCATAGTCTATTTCGAGAAGATTTAAGATATTTTTTTGATATATTATACAGTAATATCACACTTCCAAGATGAAATAATATCATAGCTAAACGCAGTCCTATATCATTTTCTCCAAAAATATGTATAAAAAATTTAGTGATTTCTTGTAAAAAAGATTTATTACCATATAATAAAAGTGCCTCATTGTATGAAATAGATATATGAGTTGTTTCAAGCAATAAAATAAAGGCATCTAATCCTAAAAGTAAGAAAAAGATGAGTCCTGAACTCATAGTTTTAAAAAGTTTCCTATCATTTCATGCCCATATTCACTCATGATAGATTCAGGATGAAACTGAACACCATAAATCTCTTTATCTTTAATTTTTAGAGCCATAATTTCATCATCATCACTACTAAACGCAGTAGGTTCAATAATATCTGGTAGAGTATTTTTATCTACGATAAGAGAGTGATAACGAGTGGCAATAAACTCTTGAGGAATATCTTTAAACAGAGCACACTGTTGCGTTTGCTTCATTATTGATGTTTTTCCATGCATCATATTTTTTGCACGAATAACATCCCCTCCAAAGACCTGTGCAATACTTTGATGTCCAAGGCAAATTCCTAAAATAGGAACCTTATCCTTAAAATATCTAATAACATCAAGTGTAATTCCAGCCTCATCAGGAGAAGCTGGTCCAGGTGAGACAATAATTTTTTCAGGATGTAAATGTGCAATTTCTTGCACACTCATTTCATCATTTCTTATTATTTTCAAATCAGCACCAAGTTCACGACAATACTGCACAACATTGTAAGTAAAGCTATCATAATTATCTATCATTAAAATCATATTATTTACTCCCTAGATAGTAAAAAGTTTTACTTTCATATTATACCTAATTTTGTAACTCTTTTTTATTAGTTAAACTTTGCAAATAATTTGAGATATTTATAAGTGAAAAAGTTACTAAAAATATCATAAGACCAGGGAAAAAGCTTACCCACCAAGCAATATCAACAACGCCTTTCCCACCACTAAGAATTGTTCCCCAACTCATTTGTGGTGCGACAATTCCAAGTCCTAAAAAACTAAGTGAAGACTCTGCAAGTATTGCACCACCTACACCAAATGTAAAACTTACAAAATAGATTGGAGCAAGTATTGGAGCATAATATTTCATCAAGATTTTAAATTTATTTATTTTTGCAATATTTAATATTTTTATAAAAGGTTGCGAGGTTATTTTAAAACTCTCTGAACGAATTAAACGAGCTGTAGTCATCCACCCTGTTATGGAAATAATCACTATAAGAACCCATACAGAAGCATTTACATAACTTACAAGTGCTAAAAGTAAAAAGAAGGTTGGAAAAGTTAGAAATAAATCTACACTTACAACAAAAATTTTATCGAAAGTTCCTCTTAAATAGCCTGCTAATGAGCCATAAATAAGACCTATAAAAGAGGCAATAAAGGCACTCCCCACTCCAATAGTTAAGGAGACTTGACCACCATCAATAAGGCGAGCCAAAATATCTCGTCCAAGTCTATCTGTACCTAAAAGATGTGAGAAGGAGGGAGCTAATAATATAGCGTGAGCATCTAAGGCATAGGGACTAACTGTATAAAAAAAAGAACCAAAAAAAGAAAAAAGAAAAATAAACAGCAATAACACTATACTAAAAACAGGCATAATCTATTGTTTAATACCTAAGAGAGTCTGCATCATTTTATCAACTGTTGTTATCACTTTTGCTGCTGCACTATACGAAGTTTGGTATTTAATAAGATTTGTCATCTCTTCATCTATACTCACTTTAGAAACAGATTTGTATTCAAGCGCTGTTGCATTAAATTGCGTAGTTATTGTATCATTTTTTGATATAGCAGAGTTTGTTGCAACACCAACATAAGTACTTGTAGTATCAAACATTCCTTTAATAGTTTCATGATATGTATCTAAACCAACTTTAAAATCATATTTTTCATACTGTTGCTGGACCATATCTAGTGCTAAACGATTATCTCCTCCACTTGAAGAATATCCAGCATGTACTTTAGTGGGATCATCTTTAAATTTATCAGTTACCTTTATATCTCGTGCATTATCACCATCAAAATATCGACCTAATCCTATAGCTCCTGCAAAATTTGTACCTGAATTAAATGAACCATCACTATAATTATCTTTTATTGAAAAAGTATATCCTTTTGAAGCTGCCGCATCTTTCACTGACAAATCTAAACTATTTTTACCACTCGCAGAAGAACCATAATGAAAGTTTATATAATCATCAACATCATCATTTGCATTATTATCACCATTATCATCTTTATTTGCTTCAATTTGAGCTCTAATAGAATCGTCTGTACCGGACATTGATGTTTTAGAGTCTATATTGATTTTTCTCGATGCAACTTCATTTCCATCTACATCATAAACAACTACATTAAAAGAGCCTTGTTTAATATTTAATTGAGAATTAACTAATGGAGTAGAATCATTTAATTCTACCTCATTTGATTCTTTCGATTTGGATGCACTTTGAGCATATAAATTATTTGTTCCTTCAATGAGACCTTTAGCAAAAGCATCTAAATTTGCTGCCGTTTTTTGAATAGTCCCATCAACTGGCATACCAGTTGTTGTATCAAGTTTAGTACCACGCAAATCTAAAAGAGCTCCTATTTTACCACCTTTTATATCTTCATTCATGGGGATTAATACACCGTCTTGTCTCTCATAAGATATGTCATAAAAACCGAATTTATTTGATTTATTATCCAAATGTAGAGGATGAAAAGTATCCCCATCTACAATATTAAAACCATCTACATTTAAAGTATAACTTCCTGTTCTCGTATTTGAATTATCACCTACCTGAATATTTGCTTTTAATTCTCCTTGATTTACTTTCGCACCAATTAGCTTTGAAAGACTTCGCTCTAAAACATTGCGTTTATCTCGTAAACCATTAGCACTATTACCACTAACATTTTCAGCATTATTTATAGCTAAATTCACATGAGCTAATTGCTTTGCCAAATCGTTTACTTCATTTACATTTGTAGCTATCTCTTCATTTGTCTGTTTTTGTAAATCCAATACCTTACTTTGCGTTTCCTGAATATGGGATGCTAATGTTTCACTTTGATGCACTAAAGCAACTTTAACAGAATTATTATTAGGATTATCTGCAAAAGTTTGCCAAGAATCATAATATTTTTGTACATCAGCTTTTACACCAACACCATCAATTTCAGGAAAATATGTAGATAATGTTTCTAAAGTTTGTCTTTTAGTATCGCTATTTTCTTTATCAGCAGAAACGGCATTATATCTGTCAAAAACAAAATTATTAAAAACTCTTGCTATATTCTGTACCTTTACACCATTCCCAACATTCAACGAATGCATAGTTAATGGAGTCGCAGCAGAAGTCATAACCCTTTCTCTTACATAGCCTTTAGTATTAGCATTTGCTACATTATTCCCAGTGGTATTAATCTCTACTTGCGCTGCATTAAGTCCAGTGTACCCAACACTTAAAGTATTAAACAGAGAAGCCATAATACTAAACCATTACTTGTAATATTGTAGAATTTTTTGATGCAACTTTATTGTAACCATCCATTTCCGTTGGTATAAGACGCTCTAAAAAAGAATTGTATAAATTACTCACAATCACTACAAGTTTTGCATATTCTTTATTGACATCATAAAGTGTAGAAAGTTTTACTTTTAGTTCTTCAAGAAGTTGATGTTGTTGTTCATTTAAAAGCTCTGTAAGTTCTATTTCAGGATGATTATCCATCAAAGACAATATTTCATAATCTATCATCGCTTTTTTGGCTTCAAAACTTTTAATTTTTTCTTCTTTCATTGAAATTCTATCAAATTGAGGATTATGTTGTGCAATTTTTATGTCATTTATATCCGACTGTGTCATCAATATTAAATCGTCTAAATCCGTCAAAGTGTTTTCTAAATGATGTGTCAACATACTCTATACTCCAATTATTTTATTTTCAAAGCAATACATCCGCCATTTTATTTGCTAAGGTAGATAAGTTTACTTTATACTCTCCAGACTCTACAGCCGTTTTGAGTTTTTCTATTTTATTACCACTAAGTTTGGAATTTCCAACAGTAGAATACGCTTCCTTTTTCTGGAAACTTTTTGGGTTACTTATATAGCCATGATTTAGACCTGAACTATTTAAATTAGAAATCATAATTTTTCCTTGCAAGATCGCCACCTGCGAACTCTATTCATATGCAAGTACATCGGCAAATAAATAATTTTCTAAAGAAAAATCAAGAACTCTTTTTTGATAAATAGTTATATAACATCTGTGAAATTCCAAAACTCCCTGCACTCGCCTTTGAGAGTTCACTTCTATACATCGATTTGTAAATTTTATCTCCAGGGTCATTTTGACTTGAAAAAAGACTTTTTTCATTTTTCATAGCATCATCCATAAGCATTTTTATAATAACAGCTTCAAAAGCATTTGTCTCTTTTCTAAGTGCTTTATCATCTACTTTCGTATTTATCTTAGGTATTGCACCATTTTGTGCATACATTTGTGCTTTCATCATTGCTGGACTTATATTGTAGCTCATTATATTACCTCTAAATCAGCAGAAATACTTCCTGCACTTTTCATAGCTTCAAGTATAGATATAATATCTTTAGGCGAAGCACCAAGTTTATCTAAAGAACGCACAAGATTTGCAACTGTTGTCGTGCCTTTTTTCGTATAAACCTCATCTTGATTTAAACCAATAACTAAATTATTATCAACTTTCATAGACCCAGCAGGATTTGGAACGCTTTTATCTGAGACTATTTTTATAGTTATATCCCCATGTGTTAAAACAACTGGTTTTAATTCTATATCCACTCCAGCAACTATAGTACCAGTTCTTTCATTGATGATAATTTTATCTTTAGGCTTATAATTTATATTTATATCTTGAACCTGTGCTAAAAATTCTACCATTGAAAGATTTTTAGGACATTTTAATTTAATATTTCGAGAATCAAGAGCAACAGCAACTTGTGTAGAGTAGTATCTATTAATCGCCTTTTGTACTGCTATGGCATTGTTAAAATCAGACTCTTTTAGCGATAAAGTAGCATAATGCATATGAAATAAGTCTTCATCAATTTCTCTCTCAATTAAACCACCATTATAGACTATACCACTAGTAGGATGTGACGCACCTCCTGCACCTCTTAAATTGCGTCCACCAATGCTTACTGAACCTTGTGCAAGTGCATAAATTTTACCATCTACCCCTTTTAAAGGTGTCATAAGAAGTGTTCCACCTTCCAGTGATTTTGCATCCCCTATAGAGGAAACAACCACATCAAACTTATCCCCTTGACGAGCAAAAGGTTTCATTCTCGCAGTTACAACAACAGCAGCAACATTTTTTGATTTTATATCACTTGGTTTTATATCTACATTCATAGCCTTAAGCATATTAGATATAGATTGAAGTGTAAATTTTGAACTTGAACCATCACCTGTTTTTTTCAAACCGACAACAAGAGAGTAACCAATAAGCTGATTTTCTCTTACCCCGACAATACTTGAAATATTTGCAATCTTTGTTGCATTTAGTGATGAAAAAAGAAGTAAAAAAACAAATAGATATTTCATACATAAATCCTTATTAGCAAGGATATAGCAATTTTTATTCCAATGTAAAATAAGTTAGTGTTGTATTTCCAAATTTTTTAGATTTTTTTCTGCTATAAATACCAATTTTCTCTGGAAGCTCTAAGCCACTCATATGCTCTAATATTATCATCCTTACATTTTCTTGAGGTAAATTCTCTATCAAATGCAGTGTTTTATCATAAATATCTTCCATTCCCTCGCGAATACTAAATGGAGGGTCAATATAAAAGTAAGCATCTTCTCTCTCTTTTTTAAGCCTACTAATCACTGCGCTTATATTTGAAAAGCTATCTCCACTAAACACCATACAGGCATTTGGATCTGTTTTAGCGATATTAGATTTTAAAGTTTTAATAGCATCTCTATCTTTTTCCATAAAATATACTTTTTTTGCCCCTCGGCTTAGTGCTTCAAGACCAATAGAACCACTTCCTGAAAAAACCTCAACAAAATGTGCATCTACAATATCAAACTGCAATGTATTAAAAAAAGATTCCGAAACTATTGTTTTAGAACTTCTTGTTGTTGTTTTAGAGGGAAGATTAAGAGTTTTTCCCTTATATTTTCCTGCGATTATTTTTTTTGTAAGTTGTCTATTTTTCATAAAATGCTTTCACTACCCGTAATATATTTTCTTGATACTCTTTTGTTAAATACTCTATTCGTTTTTCTAAAACACTGAAATCCAAAGCTTCTTTAGGCACTTCTTCTACTGCGTTTGACTCTGTATCATCCGTAGAAGATAGTTGAACATAAAGTGCATTATACTTTTTTTCTAGTGCTAAAATTAGCTGTGACTTAGAAAAAGGTTTTAATAAATCTGCTTTTTCATCATTCGCTATATAAAAACATTTTCTATTTTCCAAACACTTCTCATCTCGAATAACAATATCACTCTTCTTCGATGAAGTTAAATATCTACTTAAAAATATCTCTAATGATTTTTGTAAAAGTGGTGATTGGCATTCAACTGCTACTTTCATCTTTATCCTTTTAAATAATACTCCAAAGAGTACCTTAAATCTTCATCTAAATCATGTAATTGCAACATCCATTGCAAATAATTTCCATCAAGCTGAATAATCTCTTCAATATATCTGCCCTGATACTTACCAAATGGTAATTTTTCTAAAAGCACCTTTGAAAAACTCAACTCTTGCATCTTTTGCAATGTTGCCATCTCTTGCAAATACTCAAAAAGTAATTTTGTAATAATAACATCACTTTTCACATCATGAGCAAACAAAGCATATTTAATACCATACTCATTTTTTAAGCGTTCTTCCTCTTTATAAAGCTTCAGTTCATAACGCAAAAAATTAAGAGAAAAAAACTCACACTCAGGAATAAGATGTTTACTTACCTTAGAAGTATCTATAACTCCACCTTTCCATGATAATGAGTGAGATAAAAGTTTTTCCAAACAAAATATTGCATTATGAATAACTAATATATTTTCATCATTATTAAATTCTTGCAAAATTTCAAATGCCCTACTCTCTTTAAAGAGAGGACTCTCTTTTATCATCTCATTTGTAATATTATGAATACTTGATGCAAGAGCAGGAATTTTTTTACCCTCATTTATATATTCTGAAACTAAATTTTCTTCATACAAAAGAGAAGTAGCACAAATCACATCCTTTACCTCAACACCAGTTGTTTGTAAATCTAAAAATATCAACATGGAACAAGCCTCACTTTTTTACATTTAGCACTTAAAATCATAAATGAAAAATAACCACTAATAAGTAAAAAAAGATATAAAACATAAATATTAAACCAATCAAAAAGAGTCTCTGCATGAAAAAAGAGTTTCATAAATATAAATACAACTATTACCTGTACCATAACAAGCCAAATCAGAGAAAAAAACCATTTACGCCATACCCTTACCAAATCAGCATAACTAATTTCTTCTATCTTTTTATCAGAACAAGTAAATAAAATAAATTTAAAATTTGCATAACAACGATTAAAAACACGCTTCAGTGTTAAGAAGAGAGAAAGTAGTAGCATAGCACTCCAAACAATAGGAAACCAAAATGTCAAAATATCAAACAACGCCCTATAAACTCCTCCATTGAGAGAAACAGCACCCTGCTTCATATATATGACTATTGTTATAATTCCTGAACCTACAAAAGCAAGAGAAACACTTAAAAAAGTAAGCCAGAAAATCCATTTAAGCCATAAAATAAGATAAAATTTACGCATTCTCTTCTCCAAATATTTGTATAAAAGTATATCCAAAAAACAACATAAATATAAGGTATAATTACATTATCAATTGAACAATAAAGAGACTTATGGATTATTTAAAAATTTACCCAACACAAACATTAAACGGTGCAATAGAAATATCTGGTGCTAAAAATGCTTCACTTCCACTAATAGCTATGACTATTTTAGCAAAAGAGGCTGTAACTATAGGCAATCTTCCTGATGTTGTAGATATTAAAACACTACTAAAACTTCTCTCAAAACTCGGTGCAAGTTGCGAATTTTCAAAAAAAAGTGTTTATGTTGACACTTCTACTATAAATGAGACAAAAGCAACTTATGATATTGTAAAAACTATGCGTGCTTCTATTTTAGTATTAGGACCTATTCTTGCACGGTTTGGACACTGCGAAGTTTCACTTCCTGGAGGTTGTGCCATTGGACAGCGTCCTATTGATTTGCATCTCAAAGCCTTAGAACAGATGGGGGCAGAAATAGATATAAAAGCTGGATATATCCAAGCAACTGCTCCAAAGGGCCTACATGGATGTGAAATTATTTTTGATAAAATTACTGTTACAGGAACTGCAAATATTGTCATGGCTGCCTCACTTGCAAAAGGGGTAACCACCATCACAAATGCAGCAAGAGAACCCGAAGTCGTACAACTTTGTGAAATACTTGCACAAAGTGGTGTTGTTATAAATGGCATAGGAACTGCTATGTTAGAGATTCATGGAACAGATGGCAAACTCTTAAATATCAAAAATTTTGATGTTATTCCAGATAGAATTGAAGCAGGTACTTACCTTTGTGCAGGAGCTATTACAAAAAGTGAAATCACTTTAACAAATGTTGAACCAAAACATCTCGGTGCTGTTCTTTCAAAACTTGAAGAGATGGGAAGTAGCTTTACACTTACGAAAGACACGATTTGCATACATCCTGCAAAAGAGATTAAAGCTGTAAAAATAGTCACACAAGAGTACCCTGCTTTTCCAACAGATATGCAAGCCCAATTTTTAGCTCTTGCCACTCAAGCAGAGGGTGTTTCCATAATTGAGGAAAAACTTTTTGAAAATAGATTTATGCATGTAAGCGAACTTCAACGAATGGGAGCAGACATCACTCTTAACGGTCATACAGCAACAATAAGTGGAAAAACACAACTTAGTGGAACAGATGTAATGG
>JALSWC010000261.1 GCA_027060825.1 Sulfurimonas sp. | reverse complement strand
AAAGAGATAAAGTCTGCGTTTGCTTACCCCTCATTTATGATTGTTGTCTCTCTTTTGATGATAGCGTTTATGCTTACTTTTGTGGTTCCTCAAATTACAGGTATTTTTAAAAGTATGCATCAGACACTTCCTACACCTACTATTATTGTTATTGCTATGGGTGATTTTTTTAAAAATAATTTTACTCTACTACTTGCTAGCATATTTATCCTTATTGTTATTTTTGTGATTATGATAAAACGAAGTTATAAATTTGCCTATGGAATCAATAAATTTTTACTAAAACTGCCACTTTTTGGAGCTATAATCGAAAAGAGTGAGTTAGCCCGTTTTTCATACATTGCCTCTTTGCTTACTCGCTCTGGTGTTCCCTTTGTGCAAACTGTTAATTTGAGTGCAAATATTTTAAATAATCTTGTACTCAAAGAGCTTTTTGTTAATGCATCTAAAAAGGTTGTAGAGGGAAAACTCCTTTCAAAAGCCCTCAATGAGTCTAGCACAAAGATTGATTATGCTTTTATCCAGTCTCTTGCTCTTGGGGAGGAGACTTCTGAAGTTGAAAATGTCTTAACCAATGTCTCTGAACTCTATTTTGAAGAAAATCGTGATAAAATTGCAACACTCTTAACCCTGCTTGAACCTGCCCTTATGCTTATGGTTGGAGGAAGTATTGGCTTCATGGTGGCAGCTATGCTTCTGCCTATTTTTTCTATGAGTATCCATTAATGCAGGAAAGAAAAAAGATGAGAAATGCTATTGCATTGATGATTACACTCTTTTTTGTGATGGCACTTACTGTAAGCATAGGACTTGGATTGAAGTATGTAAAAGAGGGTGCTCAAAGTGTTAATCAAGAGCAATTTCTTATTCAAATACGGAGTGTTTTGGCAGACTTTTTAACAATGTTACGCAAGACACCACAAATTACAAGCATAAACTCTGCCGATACACTTTCCCTTTTTCTCTCACAAGCTTCACTTATTCCACTGAGCAATAATGACATGAGTGTTATTATACAAATGAGTAGTGCAAGAGATAAAATAAGTCCAGAAATTCTTAATACAAAAGTAAAACGGAATGCTTTTTTAGCTTTTTTAGCTAGAAATGGGATTAATCCAGATTACTTAAATATACTTGATGATTTGATGGGTGGTATAAAAGTAGATGGTTCTTATAAAAGTGATATTTTTACCAATAGACCTACTCTTTTTAGAAATTATATTGCTTCAAAACAACAGCTTGAAGTTGCAGATACATTTTATACAGAGCAATTTCATGAGCAGAGTCTTCAAAAAATTATGCCTACAAAGCTTTTTTATACAAGTGCAGAGAGTAATGCATCAAACTATAAAATGGATTTAAACCATATTAAACCCATGGTTTGGGAGATACTTTTAGGCTGTGACAAACAAAGGGCAGAGACGCTGAGTAAAAAGGGAGGCTATTATACAAATGAAAATGATTTGGGATTGAGTGAAGATGAAAATCTCTCGTTGATGCGATTTCATCAAAACATTAGTTTTTATGAGCCTTTTATTGCCGTTAAAATTACAATTATAAAAGATGATGAGCAAGCAATAATAAGTTTTGAGTATAATTTACAATCAAAAAAGGGGTCCAATTTTGTTCTGGAAGTTTAAAAAGCAGTTTGATACAATTTTTGTAGATAGTAACTCTGCTGATTTTCATATTGAGGAGAGTGTCAATGTTATTTTATCACCCTCTTTATACTGGGTAAAAAAGGTTGATTTACCTATAAAATCTTTGCGTGAAGTGAAACCACTCCTTGAGTCACTTTTTGAAGATAGCTTACCTGAAGGAAGATATAGTTATGTTGCCTATAAATTTGGTGAAGAGTATTTTATTTTTGCGTATGAAGATAAATATATTTTAGATCTCTTGGCACAAAAAGGGTTACCAGCTTCAAAAATTAATGGTGTCTATTTTGCTCAAAATGAGTTTTTACATTTAGAAGAGGCGAAAAAGATAGATGCAAATCATGTTCTACTTGTGAAAGATGATATAGTTATTGTATTGCCTGCAAAGTTTAGTAAGACACAAAATATGCTTGATGCAAAAGATGTAAAACTTTCAAAACATAGAGTTACACTCAAACAATTTGGACATATTCTTAATGTTAAAAGTCTCTATACTATAATCGCTCTTTTTGTGGTGTTATTATTGCTTGTTACAACTGAATATAGTATGACACTTCATAAAATAGAGAAACTTCAAACGGATCGAGAGAATATATTTCAAAAATATTCTCTTAAGCCTACTATGATGCAAAACCGTTCTCTTTTAAAAGGGTATGAAGAGAGTTACACGAGACAAATGCAGTTAAGAAAAATTATAGCAGTTGTGCTTGGTATGCATTTAAACCCTAAGCATAAGATAAAATTTATTGGCTATCAAAATAGAAAAGTTACAGTGAGTTATAGTGGATTAACAAAAGGAGATGAGCGTTATATTGAAACTTATTTTAAGTCTAAAAGCCTACATTATAGTGCGAAATATAAGAATAATATCTGGTATGTGGAGGTGAAATTATGAATCGTATCAACCCTTTACACCTAATTATTTTACTTATTGTTCTTTTAGCTTTTGTTATGATGAAGTTAAATGCAACTAAAGAAGAACTTGCTAATGCAAAAGTCTCGTATCACCAAACCGTTGTTTTAGCAGATAAAATAAAAGGATTAAAATCAAGCTATTTTAATAAAATAAAAGTGCAAAGCAGTATCAATAGAATATTACGAACCTCTCTATTAAGAGGTTCTAATATTAGAAAAAAAGTGACATATTCTTCTATTTTATTGACATCAAACAATATGAACGAATATGCCTTAAA
>JALSWC010000260.1 GCA_027060825.1 Sulfurimonas sp. | reverse complement strand
AGACTAATACCGACTAAAAGTCCAATCAAAAAGAGTGAACTTTTTGGCCAACCAATAACAAATAAAACACCAAGGACTAAAGAGGTAATGGCATTAAAAAGCCATACCAACCATATTTTTTGAGGTTTAAGTGAAAATGCCAATCCAAAACCTGCAAAAGCATCAGTAAAAAAGTAAATGGCAAATATAAGTCCAAGTGCCGCTGCTCCTTGCAGAGGATAGTAGAGCAGTACAAAAGAGGCAAAAACAAGAATGAAACTTTTTAGCCATCCTGCCCAATCCTCTTTGTTACTTTTATAGGTTAAAAGTCCAGCAGAGATACCTGCAAACATCATCAAGTATGCTACGAGCATGACAGTTGTCACGCTCATAAACGCAGGAAATATAATCCCTATTGCACCTACAAGAACGAAGATACTTCCACTTATTTTGGTGTGTTTTTTGAAGTTATCTACCAAATTTTTATTGAGATTCATCTCTAAATTAAGATTTTTATGCCATCTCCACATTGCTTATCTCCCTAAACTTTTTTCTAATTTACCAATATTTTCTATTGTTTTTAACACTGAATCTGGATTAAGACTCATAGAATCAATTCCTAGACGCACTAAATACTCTGCCATTTCAGGATAATCTGAAGGTGCTTGACCACAAATGCCACTATGACGATTGTTGCGTTTACACCCCTCAGTTGCAAGACGAATCATCTCTTTGACACCTTCATCTCTCTCATCATAATCAAACGCAACTACTTCAGAGTCACGGTCAACTCCAAGTGTAAGTTGTGTAAGGTCATTACTACCGATGCTAAATCCGTCAAAAATTTTACTAAAGGCATCTATTTGAATGACATTGTTTGGAATTTCACACATAACATAGATTTCTAAGCCATTTTCACCCTGTTTAAGCCCATATTTTGCCATTGTATCAATGACTTTTTGACCCTCTTGCACTCTACGACAAAATGGAATCATAAGCGTAACATTTGTAAAGCCCATCTCATCTCGTACACGCTTCATAGCCGAACATTCAAGTGCAAATCCCTCTTCATAGTTTGGATGCGCATAACGAGATGCACCACGAAAACCAATCATAGGATTGTCCTCTTTTAACTCAAAAGTAGTACCACCTAAAAGTGTTGCATATTCATTTGATTTAAAATCACTCATACGAACAACACATTTTTTAGGATAGACAGCAGATGCAAGAGTTGCTACACCCTCAGAGAGTGTTTTAACAAAAAAGTCCTCCATTGAGCTATATGCCTCAGTAAGTTCTTGTAGTTTTGCTCTTGTTTCATCATCGACTTTTTCAGGATGTTTAAGTGCCATAGGGTGCGCTTGAATGTATTCGTTAATGATGAACTCCATTCTTGCAAGTCCTATTCCATCAACAGGAAGTGAGCTTAGAGAAAATGCAAGGTCTGGATTTCCAAGATTCATCATAATCTCTGTTTTTGTTTTTGGAAGATTTGAGAGGTCTGTTTTTTGGATTTCGTATTTTAAAATGCCCTCATAAATATGACCATCTTCACCTTCAGCACAACTCACCGTAACTTTATCAGCATCGGCAAGCACTTCTGTTGCATTGTCACATCCTACAACGGCAGGGATGCCAAGCTCTCGTGAGAGAATTGCCGCATGACAAGTACGCCCACCTTTGTTTGTAATGATGGCAGCTGCTATTTTCATAATTGGTTCCCAATCAGGGTTAGTAGTATCGGCTACCAAAACTTCACCAGCTTTAAAAGTGTCTAAATCTTCAACACCTTTAATATAGTGTGCTTTTCCCTCTCCAATTTTTGTGCCAATCGCTTGACCAGTAACAAGAACTTTACCACTCTCTTGCATATGGTAAACTTCTAAGATATTTCCATGTTTTTGGCTTTGGACTGTTTCAGGGCGTGCTTGAACCATATAGAGATGTCCATCATCACCATCCTTTGCCCACTCCATATCCATTGGTTTATGATAGCCGGCTTTCTCAGAGTAGTGTTTTTCTACTTTGATTGCATAATCAGCAAGAACCATAACATCATCATCAGTAATACAAAAGTGCGTCTGTTGCTCTTTTGTTGTTGGGATGTTTTTTGTATATTCCACAGCAATATTGTCGAGGTTGATGGTATCTGTAAATATCATCTTTTTCTCTTTTGAGCCTAAAGAGCGTTTAAGAACAGTCCTAAAACCTTTGTTGAATGTCGGTTTATGGACATAAAAAGCATCAGGATTAACTGTACCTTGCACTACATTTTCGCCAAGACCAAGTGCTGCGTTTATAAATACAACATCTTTAAATCCTGTTTCAGTATCGAGGGAGAACATAACACCACTGGCTGCTTTATCACTACGAACCATTTTCATAACAACAACAGAGAGATATACTTTTAAATAATCAAATCCATTGTCATATTTGTAGTGAATAGAACGGTCGGTGAAGTTTGAGGCGAGACAACGCTTGTACGCATCAAGGAGCTCATCTGCAGTTGCAATGTTTAAGTAAGTATCGTTTTGTCCTGCAAAAGAGGCTTCAGGGGAATCCTCAGCCGTTGCAGAAGAACGAACAGCTACTGAAAGATTTTCGCCGTATTCCTTTTTTAGTTTTTCATAAGCACTTAAGATGTCACTTTTTAAATCAGCAGGAATTTCACAGTTGTAAACTATGTCACGACATTTTTTTCCTGCAGTTTGCAGTGCATCTACATTTGTTACATCAAGATTATCAAGCTGGGCATGTAAATCTTTCCACGCATCGTTTGCATCAAGGAGATGCACATAAGCACCTGCCGTTACAGCAAAACCATTAGGAACACGAACACCTTCACTCGTTAGATTTTGATACATTTCTCCTAAAGAAGCATTTTTTCCGCCGAC
>JALSWC010000259.1 GCA_027060825.1 Sulfurimonas sp. | reverse complement strand
AAACCTCTTAATTTGTCCATACCTTCATAAATATTATAACGATAAATAAAACCATCTTCTGTACCAACTAAAAGGTGTTTTGTATCTGCATCATACTCCAAAGCAGTTATAATAGAAGAAAATTTAATATAATTTTGAGAAAGTTGTTCATAAGTATCTAACTGGTATAACATTATATACCCTAATTCACCAGATAAAAAGAATATATTTTCATCTTTTGCCACACAAATTTGTGTAACACTATCATGGACACCTTCAAGTTTATGAATAATTTTATCTTGATAAATATCCCAAATATTTGCTACAGAGTTTCTGTCAATACTTAAAAGTCGATTATTTGTTAAAAATTTCAACTTCATAACTGGAGCAGAATGCCCTCTATATTTCTCTTTTGGCATCATTGTTACAAGATTAAAAAGAGAGATTTTTCTATCATAACTTGCTGTAGCTACCCAATTTCCATTTTCAGAAAATGCAACATCATTTACACTATCAGCATGACGGGACATTGTAAACATAAGCTTACCACTTTTAACATCCATAGCAAAAGTTTTTCCATCATCTCCACATGAAAACATATACCGAGATTTTGGATCTATACCAATGCAAGAAACCTCCCCTTGATGCCTTTTAACTGCCCCTGTAATCTTCTTTGTTTGTGTATTATAAAGAAGTGACTCTTTTGCAGTAGCTGAAAGTGTTGCTAAATACTTGCTATTATAACTATAATCAAGAACTCGATTTTTATATCTTTTATGTGTAATACCAACTTTAAAACCACTTACAAGTGATAAATTCTCAGGGTTCAATATACGAACAATACTCTCTGAATTTACTGCTGTTAAAGTGCCATTTCGTAACATTTTCAATAAAATTACTGGTTTAGATATACTTTGAGTGTTTACTGCTTTCATACTTATTTACCTTTGACTTAAATATCCTTCAGATTGTAATGCTTTCATAATCTCTTCTTGATGTGCTTTGCCTTTTGTCTCCATATGTACAGTCACATTAGCATCTCCATAATCAAGTGATATAGATGTTCTATCATAGGAAATATGGACAATATTTGCATTTAATTCTTGAAGTATTTCAGTAAAACGCATCAAAGAACCTGGCTTATCAACAAGTGTTACTGTCACTTTCATTTTTCGATGTGATTTTAAAAGACCTTTTTCAATAATAACTGAGAGGAGTGTAACATCCATATTGCCACCACTCAACACTACTGCTACATTTTTGCCTTTTAAATACTCTACTTTATGATACAACAATGCTGCTACACCAACAGCACCAGCACCTTCAACAACAAGTTTTTGTCGCTCTAAAAGGTATAAAATGGCACTTGCTATCTCTTCATCATCTACACCTATCATCTCATCAACACACTCAAGTGCTGTTGCAAGTGTTACAGCAGATGTGTCACACACCGCAATACCATCAGCGATAGTACGCACACTTGTTGTATCGACTGCTTTTTTAAGTTCATATGAATTTTTAAATGCAGGCGCACCTTTTGCACTTACCCCTATTACTTTTGTAGAGGGAGAGAGTGCTTTTATGGCACTTGCCATGCCACCTATAAGTCCACCACCCCCAACAGGTATGAGAACAGCATCAAGTGTTTGACATTTATCTAAAATTTCTAAGGCAACAGTTCCCTGCCCTGCCATAACCTCTTCATCTTCAAAAGGATGTACAAAAGTAAGATGATTTTTTTCGCCATACTCTTTGGCATAAGCATAAGCCTCATCATAATTTGTACCTGCTAAAATTACCTCTGCACCATAGTGTTTTACACCATCTATTTTTGTAAGTGGTGTCGATTCTGGCATAACAATAATAGCTTTTGTGTCAAATGCAGCAGCAGAGTATGCAACACCCTGTGCATGGTTTCCTGCACTTGCAGCGACTACACCAGCTTCTCTTTGAGCATCACTAAGCGTTGCTAATTTATTGTAAGCCCCACGAAGTTTAAATGCACCAGTAATTTGCAAGTTCTCTTTTTTAAGGTAAACATTACATCCTGCCTCTTCACTCAAATAGGGAGCATATGAAAAAGGTGTGTTTACTGCAACATCTTTGATGCGTTCTTGTGCTGCTTGTATCTTTGTAAGTGCTATCAATACAACTCCCTAATAAAGGTTTCTATGGTCAACCATAGAGCATTGATTTTGTACAACTTTCATACCAGCATCTTCTGCTTTTTTCGCTGCTTCGTTATTTACTATACCTTTTTGAGCCCAAAATACTTTTACATCACCACGAGCAATGCACGCATCAGCGATGGCATCAAGTGCAGCAGGCTTTCTAAAAATATCTACCATATCAACCTGATCAGGAATATCTGCCAAAGATTTATAGACTTTTTCGCCTAAAATAGTATCACCTTTTGGATATATAGGAATGATCTTATATCCATGAGTTTGCAAATAGGCAGCAACTCTATGAGAATCTTTTGTTGCATCAGGAGAAAGACCTAAAACTGCAATAGTCTTCACCATATCAAAAATCTCTTTTACTTCATTCATATTTGAATTTACTGTAGGAAATTCACACTCCATTTCACTATCCTTTAAATTTTACTAAAATCCCTTAAAATCCTTTGCGTTAAAGTTCTTTCTAGGGCTATATCGAGGATTATATCAGATATAAACAAAATTATTAATAAAATTTGCTTAATAGATTCTTACAAAATATTCATAAAATAGGATATAATTCGCAAAATTAAAAAGGTTTTAATATGCAGGTATTTGGAAAGTTTTCGACAAATTTTGATATGGACTACCTTGTTGAACAGTATATGTACATCAATAAGAGTGAAGAGGAAAAAATCACAGTAGATGATTTAGAAAATATGCTTAAAAAGAAGCGTAAACATGT
>JALSWC010000258.1 GCA_027060825.1 Sulfurimonas sp. | reverse complement strand
AGATAAATAAAATAGCTGAAATAAATCCTAGTGTAGGGGAAGATGAAAAGCTTTTAAAAATAAAAAAGGAACTTTCTAAAAAAGAGAAAGTTTTGGAAGCTATTGAGAATGCAAATGAGATATTTAACTATGAACATTCAGTCTCATCTGCACTTGATTTACTTGATGCACAAAGTAGTTTTTTTGATGATGCTATGAATGAACTTCGTTCAGTTCTTGATGGTGCACAAGAGCGTTTTTCTGCACTTGATGATGTGAATGTTGAAGAGGTGCTTAATCGCATAGAAGAGTTAAGTGGACTTAAACGCCGATATGGAAGTATAGAAGAAGCACTAGAATATAAGAAGCAAAAAGAGATAGAACTTATAAAATATGAAAATATAGATATTGAAAAGAGTGCATTACAAGAGCAATATGAAAAACTTTTACAAAATATAAGTGATAGTGCAAAAGAGATGACATTTTTGCGTAAAAAAGCACTTGTTGCATTTACAAAAGAGTTAAATGTTTACCTTAAAAGTCTCTATTTGCGTGATGCGACTCTGGATTTGAGTGAAATACCTTTTAGCTCTATTGGTGTAGATAAATTAGAAATAAAATTAAATGAAACGCCACTTGCAAAAATTTCTACGGGTGAATTTAACAGACTGCGTTTAGCAATATTAGTGCTTAAATCAGAATTTATGAGTAATGATGGTGGAGTTTTAATGCTTGATGAAATAGATGCAAACTTAAGTGGAGAAGAGTCTATGAGCGTAGCAAAAGTGCTGAAGAAGCTCTCAAAACATTTTCAAATTTTTGTTATTTCTCATCAACCACAGCTTACTTCTACAGCAGATCAGCACTTTTTAGTCTATAAAGATGGTACTATTTCAAAAACAAAAGAGTTAAGCTTTGATGAAAAAGTAAATGAAATAGCCCGTATTATTAGTGGTGAAAACATTTCACAGGAGGCAAAAAAGTTTGCTTATGAGCTTTTGGAGGCAAATAAATGTGCTTTGTAATCTCAATATTTGGGCTTTTTTTAGCCTATAATTTTTACTATTCAGGTGATTTCTTACTTGCAGGTGGCTCTGTTGTTGTGTCACTTATTTTTATAGTTTTAATGGTACGCAACATAATATATGTTAAAAAGATGAAAGAAAGGAAGGAAAATAACAATGATAATTGATACCCATATTCACTTAGATGATGAAAGATATAGAGATGATTTAGAAGAAGTTTTAGTGCGTGCAAGAGAGGGTGGAGTAGAGCGTTTTATCATTCCTGGTGCTGATCCTTCTACACTTTCTAGAGCTGTTGAAATAGCCGAGTGTTACGAAGATGTTTATTTTGCTGTAGGGGTACATCCTTATGATATAAATAGTTTTGAGGGGCTTGATTTTGCAAAATATGTAGGGCATAAAAAGTGTGTCGCCATTGGTGAATGTGGTATGGATTACTTCCGACTTGAGGGAAATGATGCAGAAAAAGAGGCGAAGAAAAAGAGACAAGCAGAGATATTTAAAGCACAGATAGCAATAGCAAAACAGTATAAAAAACCCCTTATAGTTCACATTCGTAATGCTTCGCATGATGCAAAGAGGATACTTTTAGATACAAATGCAGGAGATGTGGGTGGTGTGTTGCACTGTTTTAATGCTGATGATGAACTTTTGAGTTTAGCAGAGGAGAATTTTTATTTTGGAATTGGTGGGGTTGTGACTTTTAAAAATGCTAAAAAACTTGTAAATATTTTACCTCGTATTCCAAAAGAGAAACTTATCATTGAAACAGATGGACCATACTTAACACCAACTCCACATAGAGGAGAGAGAAATGAACCTTTTTATACAATACTTGTTGCACAAAAAATGGCTGAAATTTTAGATATTTCTATTCAAGAAATAGAAAATATAACAACTAAAAATGCTCTAAAACTTTTTTTTAATGGATTTTTAGATAAAATAGCATAAATTTAATTATTAGGAATTATCTATTTTGAGATATTTATTTTTACTATTTTTTCCCATTTTTTTATATGCTAATTTAACCTATGATACAAATGCAAATAGAGAGTTATCTCTTTTGGACTCATTTGATATTGAACCTACTTTTTTGTACGACCCAATTATGAATAAAATGAAAGATAAAACGATTAAGAGACACAAACACTTTTTTCATACTATGAATGAAGCGTATCTTTTTATTCCTGCTATTAAAAATATACTTTCTAAATATAATATACCGCAAGAGTTTTTATATCTTGCAATGGCTGAATCTAATTTTCAAACAAAAGCTTACTCAAATAAAAGAGCTGTTGGACTTTGGCAATTTATGCCAAAAACTGCAAAACTCTATCATCTAAGAATTGATAGATATGTCGATGAGCGACGAGATCTTATAAAATCAACTGAAGCAGCGGCAGAGTATCTTACGGCTTTGCATAAAAGATTTGGGAAGTGGTATCTTGCAGCTATTGCGTATAATTGTGGAGGAGGAGCGCTTAGTAGAGGTATTAGAAAAGCTGGGACAGATAAATTGTCAGTTCTTTTGAATGAAAAAAAGAAATATATTCCTAGAGAAAGTCGTAATTACATTCGTAAAATTGTTGCACTTGCACTTATTGGAAGCGATGAACACTTTCTGATGCATAGTGAGTATGAATACCTTTTAAATCGTGCTAATGCTTACTCAATTGCTACTGTAAGATTAGCTCCAGGGGCTTCTTTAAATAGGCTATCTCACCTTATTCATATCCCTTTAAAAGAGTTAAGGAAGTTAAATAGACAACTTAATTATGATTTTGTTCCTCCTTATCCAAAAGGGTATCATGTTTATGTCCCGTATATTAAACTAGCAGAATTTAGACAAAAATATCGTGATATAGCAATACGCAATATTTATAAAATTCATATAGTTAGAAATGGTGAAAACCTTGGTCTTATCGGTAAGGAATACGGTGTTTCATACAAAATTATAAAAGATTTCAATCATTTACACTCAAATATGTTGCATATTAGAGAGAAGTTAATAATTCCAATAGCAAGAAGAAGTAGAAAATTCAATACAAGGCGATATTATTATATAGTACGAAGAGGTGATTCTTTGCTTTCTATAGCAAAGGCACATCATATTAGCTTAAGAAATTTAAGAGCACGAAACAATATAAAAGGCTCTTTTATAAAAATTGGTGATAAGTTGAAACTTTATGACTAAAATTATAACTTTTTTTGTTATAGCAATATTATTTGTAGGGTGTAGTACCAGAGGACCTGGTGTATATTATGGTTCAAATAGAAATAATACGCCACACTATAACTATGAGACTAAGAAAAAATATTCGAGTATGACTATGCGTCCATATGTTGTTCATGGAAGGAAATATTATCCAACAGTTGTAAATATAGGTGATACCTTTCATGGAAATGCAAGTTGGTATGGTCCAAATTTTCATGGTAAATTGACTTCAAACGGTGAGAGATACAATATGTGGGCTATGACTGCTGCAAGTAAAACGCTACCTATGAATACTATTGTTCGCGTGACAAATAGAAGGAATGATAAAAGTGTAGTTGTACGAATAAATGATCGCGGTCCTTTTGTTGCAACGAGAATTATTGACCTTTCAAAGGCTGCTGCATCAAAAATAGATATGATAGGAACAGGAACTGCTCCTGTGACTCTTAAAGTGCTAGGTTTTGCTGGTAAAGGAAGCCATATAATTCCGACAGAAAAACAACTTAAAAAATCACGAAAAAGTGTAGAAATAAGTGGTTTTGCTATTCAAATAGGCTCTTTTATAAATATTAGTGGTGCTATTTTAACTCAAGAAAAATATGATAAAAAAGATGGATATAGAACTGTAATAAAAGATGTATGGAATGGACATAGAAGACTTTTTAAAGTATGGATTGAAGGATTTAAAAGTGAGCAAGAAGCTAGATATTACAAGGATAACAGTATATTTAAGCATGCATTTATAGTAAAAGAGGATTAAAAATATGATAACAAAAACAAGAACAACAAAAGAGACTGATATTACAGTTTCACTTCAACTAAATGGAACGGGTAAAAGCAATATTAATACTGGTGTTGGATTTTTAGATCACATGCTTGAGAGTTTTACTAAGCATTCTCTTATGGATTTGAATATTCATTGTAAGGGTGATACTCATATTGATGATCATCATAGTGTTGAAGATATAGGCATTGTTTTAGGCTCACTTTTAGCACAAGTAATTTATCCTGTAAAAAATATGGAACGCTTTGGAAGTGCAAATATTGTGATGGATGAAGCCTGCGTTTCATGTGATTTAGATTTAAGTAATCGTCCATTTTTAGTCTATGACCTTAATGTAGATGGAAAAGTAGGGCAGTTTGATAGCGAACTTGTAGAGGAATTTTTCAGAGCTTTAGTGCTTAATGCGAAAATTAGTATGCATATTATAGAACAACGAGGAAAAAATAGACACCATATTATAGAAGCTGCGTTTAAATCGGTGGCAGTTGCCATGAGACGAGCAACCACTGCAAATGAGAGAGTGGGAATTCCAAGCACGAAAGATGTACTATGATAAAGCTTTTAGTTTTAGATGTTGATGGATGTTTAACGGATGGTTCACTTATTTACTCTGATGAGTGGATAGAGAGTAAAACCTTTAATGTCAAAGATGGTCTTGGTATTGCCACATGGATTAAAATGGGCAATCATGTTGCTATTATTACTGGTCGAAAATCTACAATTGTGCAAAATCGTGCTAAAGAACTTGGTGTGCAACATCTTTATCAAGGAATTAATGATAAACAGAGTGTTTTAAAAGAGATTGTAGAAAAATTGGAGATTAGTTTTGATGAAGTTGCTGTAATAGGTGATGATCTTAATGACTTTACTATGCTGCGTTTAGCAGGAAAAAGTTTTACACCAAACAACGGAGTAAAAGAGATAAAAGAGATAGTCGATATCGTGCTTGAAAAAAATGGAGGAGAGGGTGCCGTGCGAGAGATGATAGATATTTTAGTAAATGATAATTCACAAAGAGATTTGTTTCTCTCTTTTTGGATATAAGGAGTAGATTATTAATATTACTCTCTTTTTAAGCTTAGTTTTTAGTGGACTTTTGATGATTTTTCTTCTTTTTAAACCTCTGAAATTAAAAGAGCAACATTTTGTAAATATACCACAACTTGAGTTGAAAAACTTTACTATGTATGAGTTTACACCTTTTGGATTACAGACATATATGCTTGGTTCAAATGGCATAAAATATGATGATAGATTTATAATTAAAGATATTGACTATACCAATAAATCTCCAAAATACATAGCAAATATGCAGGCACAAAAGGGAATATATAAAAATGATATAGTGACTTTAGAGGGTAATGTTACTTATAGTAGAAATAATGGTTTTCAATTTTTTACACAAAAACTTGTATATAATAAAAAAACTTCTCAAGCTGTTAGTAATGTTGGATATACTGCCAAAATTGGAAAAAATATTGTAAAGGGAAGTTATATTAGATATAACAACAAACTTAATAAAATTTATTCAAAAAATATAGATGCAATTTACCAATTACGAGAAGGAAGATAATGATAATAAAATATATTTTACTAATGACGATGTTTTTACAATTGACTCTGTTTTCACAAGAGTTAAAAATAAAAGCAAATACTTTTAGTGCTGATGAGCAAAAAGGTCTGTCAGTCTTTAGTGGACATGTACGAATGAAAAAAGGTAATGATGAGCTAAATGCTTCGGAAATTACCATATATACTGATAAGAAAAATCAACCTACAAAATTTGTAGCTGTTGGTGCAGTCTCTTTTAAAATAGAGACAAAAAAAGATACAAAGTATGAAGGACAAGCAAATAGAGTTGTTTATATACCAAAAGAAAAAGTGTACCGTTTTTATGGAAATGTAAATCTTAAACAACTTAATAAGAAAAAAGAGATTGTTGGTGATGAAGTAACACTTGCACTTGATAGTGGCAAAGCATCTGCAAAAGGTTTAAAAACAAAACCTGTCATTATGACATTTGATATTAAAAACGATAAGGAATAAAGAATGATAGAGATAGTAGATGCAAAGTTCATTACTTCAGCTCCAAATGTAAATGTAGTACCTGAGGGTGAAGAACAAAATGAAGTAGCTTTTATGGCTCGCTCAAATGTAGGGAAAAGTTCACTTTTAAATGCACTTACAAACCATAAAGGACTTGCAAAAGTCTCTTCAACACCTGGAAAAACAAAGCTAATAAACTACTTTGATGTAACTTTTTTAAATAGAGAGACAGCACAAAAACTTATAGTTAAATTCGTTGACCTTCCTGGTTTTGGATATGCAAAAGTTGCAAAATCTATGAAACATGAATGGAGAAAAAATCTTACTGATTATATTTCAAAAAGAGAGGAAATTAAGATATTTATTCATCTTATTGATTGTCGTCATCCTCATTTAGATATAGATACGCAGGTGAGTGATTTTTTACTTCACAATATAAAAGAGAACCAGTATATCATTCAGATATTTACAAAAATAGATAAACTGAACCAAAAAGAGCAAAATGCGTTGAGACGAGAATTTCCAAATGCGTTGATGATTTCTAGTTCTAAAAAAAGAGGAATTAATCAAATAATCAAGGTGATTTATGATATTTTAAAAGAGAAAGAAGATGCAAATTAAATTTTTAAAACCTAAGTTAAGCAATATAGAAGAGATGCAAGAAATAATATATCCTGAAGTTGAAAGTGGTGTAATACTTGAGAGAAACAGTGATGAAGTTGCAACAAATATTCGTTCCTATATATTAGTTTATATTGGTTCTGAATTAGTAGGCTTTACGGCTTTACATATTCATACCATAAAATTGGGAGAAATACGCTCACTCATTATAAAAGATGGGTTTAGAGGGAAAAAGATAGGAGAAAAATTAGTAAATTATGCTTTGCAAGAAGCTGAAGAGTTAGGTCTTAAACGAGTTCTCAGCTTAACCTATAAGCAGTCATTTTTTGAGCGTCTCGGTTTTATAGAAATTCCAAAAGAATCAATTCCTGAACATAAAATTTGGGCGGACTGTATAAAATGCAAACACTTTCCTATATGCAACGAAATATCACTAATCAAAGAGTTGTAAAATCATTTGGCTATGTAGCACTTTATGTGTTATATAGTTCTCTGAGTACTATTTATCTTTTTTTACCACCCCTTTTTAGTGTTTTATTTATTCTTTTTATCCGAGCTTTAAAGAGTGAAAATGTGTTGAATTTATTGCTTATTTCATTTGCGCTTCTTGTTTTTGAAGCAAATTATGGAGATATTTTGTTGAGTAGCATTTTCTATTTTTATATTGCCTCAAAATTTTTACTTCCTAAAATAGAACAAAGTTTTAACTGCTACTCTTGCATACGCATTACCTATGTAATGACTGCTTATATAGGATATTATCTCTTTTTAATGCTCCTTTCTAAAATATTTTTACTTCCTGCAGAGAGTATAAATTACTATATAGTTTATTATATAGTAATTGAATTTTTCTTAGTGAGCTTAATATGAAAATAAAATTTATTGTTTTTTTATTTATCTCTATTTGGATAGCACTCATTGTAAGAATATTTTTACTTGCTGTGGAATCTAATACTCATTATGAAATGCTCTCTCAAAACAACACAATAAGGCATGAAGAAATAGCACCAACTCGTGGTGAAATTGTGGATATAAAAAATCGTCCTATTGCCATTAATAAACTTGGATTTAAAATAGAATTAGCCCCTCATTTACTTTTAAAGAAAAATAGGAAAAAATTTAAAAATACCATTTCTTTTTTACATAAAACTTTACCATCTTTAAATATTAAAGATATTATTAAAGTATATAGAAGAAAGGACTCTTTTTATAATCATAAATTTATTAAAGTTGTAGAATATATTCCTTATAAAGAAATTATACCTGTATATACACAACTAAATTTACGAAAAAATATTAAAGTTGAGTCTGCCTCAAAACGATATTATCCATACAAGAACATTGCGGCACATATGATAGGGTATGTTGCTCGTGCCAATGAAAAAGATATTTCTCATGATAAACTTGCAGGGTTAATTGGTTACACTGGAAAGACAGGAATTGAAAAACACTATAACTCTTATTTGCAAGGAATAGCAGGAGAAAAAGAGATAAAAGTCAATGCAGACAATAGAGAAGTAGAAGAACTTAATTATAAAGCACCTAGTGAGAATAAGAGACTAAAACTTACTATTGATATAGAATTGCAAAAATATATTACAAAGCTTTTTAAGGGTTTAATTGGAGCGGTAGTTGTCATGGATACACATGGAGCAATTCTTACTGCTGCAAGTTTTCCAAATTATGATTTGAATATGTTTGTATCAGGAATGTCTTACAAAATGTATGATTCTATGGCTTCAAGTCTTGACCATCCATTTACAAATAAACTTATACATGGGCTTTATCCTCCAGGTTCATCTATAAAACCTTTTTTAGGACTTGTCTATCTTACCAATGGTATAGATGTTAATGATACAATTTACTGTTCAGGTTCTATTAAACTTGGTCATAGAGTGTTTAGATGTTGGAAAAGATGGGGGCATAGAAAAACAAATATGATTAAAGCATTACGAGAGAGTTGTGATGTCTATTTTTATGATGGTAGTTTAAAAGTTGGCATTAAAAAAATGAGTAGAGGATTACTACGATATAATCTTGGACATAAAACAGGAATTGATTTACCAAATGAATTTATAGGTGTTGTACCATCACGAGAATGGAAGAGGAAAAAGTACCATCAATCGTGGAGTAAAGGTGAAACAGTCAATACTTCCATTGGTCAAGGATATTTTTTGGTTACTCCTCTTCAAATTGCACAGCAAACGGCACTTATCGCTACAGGAAAATTACCTACACCACATCTAGCTTATATGATTGGAAATAAGCCTTATAAAGAAATTAGCAAGGATGTTCTTACGGTGAAAGAAAAAGCAAAATTACCTATTATACGCCGAGGAATGTATGAAGTTTGTAATGCACTACATGGAACAGCTGTACGCCATATACATTCTAAAATAATAATAGCAGGAAAAACAGGAACTGCACAAGTTGTTGGAATTAAACAAGATATTAAAAGGAGGAAGTTAGAACATCAACTCTCTTTCTATAAGCGTTCAGATGCTTGGCTTACAACATATGGTCCATATAATAATCCTCAGTATATTGTAACAGCAATGGTAGAACATGGTGGACATGGTGGTTCAGCTGCAGGTGCTATTATCTCTAAAATATATGACAAACTTTTAGAGCTTGGATATATTAAAAAAAGATAACAGATAATCCATATATTATTTACCCTCTGTTCGTACTATTAAACTTTTTGGAAGTCCGAATTTATTTATAAGTTCTTCCTCTTTTGCTCTCATTTCACCATTATCCACTTCATGGTCATAACCCAGTAGATGAAGCAGACCATGAATAAAGAGTAAACGAAATTCATCGTTTTGAGAGTGAGAAAACTCTTTTGCTTTTTGTTGTACAAAATTAATGCAGATAACAATGCTTCCAAGGGGAGCCAATGGCATATTTTCATAAGGAAAACTTAAAACATCAGTTGCTTTGTCAATATTGCGATACTCTTTGTTTATCCCTTGAATCACTTCGTTTGTTGTCACAACAAGTTCAATATCTTTGTCTGTAAGTGTTTGTGAAACCCTTTGTAAAAAAGTTTCATCTATATTAAATGAGGTTTGGTTATCAATATCTATCATGGATGAAATTATATCATATGAGGGCTTAGAGTTTAGGAAGTGAAGTTATAAAAACTTCACTCTATCCAGTAATATTTAAATTACCACCAACACCAGTTTTTTGTGCTGTTACTTCTTTTGACTGTTCTTGAGAACTTTCTAAAATTCGCTGTATCTGTTTTTCTTGCACATCTTGTGCTTTTTTCATAACTTCTACTTGTACGCTAGTAGATCCAGTTGAAGATGATACTTCCATAGTTACTCCTTTTTTTGTATAAGAGCTATTTTATAACTCTTTTGTTTTAAAAAAGATTAAAAAAATTCTATATATGTTAAAATATCATTATGAAACAAGAAATAAATATAAGAAAAAAAGCAGTTTGTATTATGAGTGGGGGAATGGATTCCACTCTTAGTGCTTACCTGATGC
>JALSWC010000257.1 GCA_027060825.1 Sulfurimonas sp. | reverse complement strand
AAATTGCTGATGCTAAAGAGTATGACATTATAGTTATTGGTCGCGGTGGTGGGAGTTTGGAAGATTTATGGGCATTTAATGAAGAGATGGTAGCAGATGCTATTTTTTATGCAAAAACGCCTATAGTTTCAGCAGTTGGACATGAAATAGACTGGATGATTAGTGATTTTGTAGCAGATTTGAGAGCGCCAACGCCAAGTGCTGCTATGGAGATGATTCTTCCCGATACAAATGAACTCTATCTCTCTTTAGATGGAATTACTACACAGTTTACAGAGCGTTTTAACAACAAGATAGCTACATGTAAGCAAGAGGTGTTGCATCTTAAAAATCTTTATGCACAACACTCTGTAGAGAAGCTTCTTGAGCATAAAAAAGAAGAGATAAAAAAGCTTAAAAATGATTTTACTTATACCATTGCGTTTAAGCTACAAGGGTATGAAAAAGATATGTTTAGTATTAAACAAAGATTTCCACAAGCCATAGATACAACGCTTACTATTGCCCAACATCAACTTTTAAGTTTGCAAAAGATTCTAGAATCCAATAATCCAAAATATAAAAATAAAAAAGGTTTTGCACAAATTGTAAAAGAGTCAAAGGTTGTTGCTTTATCATCATTAGAAGTTGATGATATATTTGAGATACAAAGTGATGAATTTAAAGTTCATGCAAAAGTTTTACAAAAGGAAAAAATCAAATGAGTTATCCAAAATTTTATGATTCTATAGAAAGTTTCAAAATAGTTGACTCAATGGTGAATATGAACTATTTTATTAAGTATGAACTACTGTTAAAGCCTTTTAGTATCTGCAGAATAGTTTGGAGTTTCTAAGAAAATCCATTATTTATGGTGGAGTAGTTCATTTTTGTAACTGCGTTTAACGGAGTGTGATTGCTGGAAAGTAAGTATTTAAAACAACTGCAGTTGAAGCGACAAACTTTTTCATAAGTTTGTCAAACTTATCTTCTTTATTCCATACGGGGTGTGTCACATGGGCAAGATTAGCAAGTGCTATTTTTGCATTATATTCTACGCCTAAAGCATCAATAAGCCCAACTTTTTTTGCTTGTGTTGCCGTAAAAATATGTGCATTTGCAAAATTATCTCTATTTTTAATGTTTAATCCTCTTGCATCAGCTACATCCTTTGTGAACATATCGTAAGTTCCATCTATAACTTTGTCAAGTTCTGCTACTTCATATTTTTTCCACGGTCTATCTGGCGTTCCTATCTGTTTGTAAAGTCCTGCTTTTACAACTTGAGATTTGATACCGATTTTTTTCATAATACCACTTAAATCTACCCCTTCCATAATAACACCAATACTTCCGATTATACTTCCTGGATTTGCAATTATTTTGTTTGCCCAGATACTTGCATAGTAACTTCCACTCGCCATTGTTCCTTTTGCATAGGCTATAACAGGTTTTTTACTCCTTAAGCGTTTTATTGCCATAGAAATTTCAACAGAGGGAGCAACGGCACCCCCTGGTGAATCTACACAAAACAGCACACCTTTTATATTGTTGTTTTGAGCTGCTTTGTTTATCTGTGCAACAACTTCAGTTGAATCCATTATCGGACCGCTAAGAGTAATCTTTTCAAGATTGCATTGTGAGAGTTCATTCTTCCCTGCCGGAGCAAAAATAAGTATTAAAATCAAGATGAATAGCATCGCCTTGAAATGGTTTTGAATATAGTTGATGGTTCCCGTTATTGGGGAGATGAGTTTTTTTAGAAATTCCATTTAGAGTGTTCCTTTTTCGAGTTTACCGTTTATAAAAACTTTTGAAATATTGTAATGGTGTAGTAGTAAATGAATTGCTAATTCATCATTTGGGGTGTTGTTCAGGTCAAGTACAAGCATATCTGCATTTTTTCCCTCTTTTATCTCTCCTGCATTGAGTCCAAGTGCATCGGCTGCATTTATGGTTACTCCTTTTATAAGCTCTTGTGCAAATTTTAGAAGTGGTGCGTTTGAGTGCATAAATAGCGATATTTTCATCTCTTCAAAGAGATCTAGTTTGTAGTTTGAACTCAGTCCATCTGTTGCAACTATCCAACGAATATTTTTATCATTGAGTGCTTTGATGTTGAGTGTTTTATTTCCAAGTAGTCTGTTAGAGATTGGACAGTGAATGATAGTGTGTTTGTTGCGTTTGATAGTTTCAAGTTCTTCCTCATGTGTCTCAACAGCATGTGTGAGAAGCGTTTCATAGCCCTCAAAATAGCTTAAAAACTCTTTTGCATCAGTAACAGAGTTCTCTTGTTTGAGTAACTCTGTAAAAAACTGTTTAAAATCTCCACTACTTGAATCAAGCCAGTCTCTTTCTGCTTGACTCTCCATAAAATGTGCTGTGAGTTTGAGCTTCTCATTTTTTACAATTTCAAGTGCTTTTTTAACAAGAATTGGATGGACAGAGTAGGGTGAATGTATAGCTACTGCAGGGTAAAAGTTCTCTCTTTGTATAGTTTTAGAAGCATCTAAACGAGAGAGAAAATCGGTAAAGAGTGCATCTGCCATTGATGCTTGTGAACCTATAAGTTCATTAAAAAAGACGACATTTTGTTTTGCATTGGCACACGCTTCTAAGTCCATGGCATGCGAGCTAATTGCACCAAAAGAGGTAATTCCATTTGTAAGCATCATATCTATAGCTCTATCCATGCAAGAGAGGTCACATCCCTTGATAAGTTCTTCCCTATTGTCTATTACACTATAGAGCCAGTTGAGAAAATCTCCATAGCTAAGATGGTTTTTATTTGCAGAAAACTCTATATGCACATGGGCATTAATAAGCCCCGGCATAAGAAGAGAATTTTTTTCTAATTGTATATGCTCTGCTTGAGGAAATTCTTGTTGAAGCTCTTCTAGGGGTGCAATTTTTTGTATGGTTTTATCAAAGGCAACTGATTGGTTTTCTAACAAAGTTTCTGGGGTTAAAATGTAGTGTGGTGATATTATTTGCATTTTTACTCTTTTTAAATGTGATTATACACTAATCTTAGAAATAAAGAATATGAAATTTTTCAATATTTGTAACTTTTTTTAATATAGTTTTAGATAAAATGGCTTTCTAAAATTTAAAAAAGGTTCAAAATGAAAATAGTAGTAATTCAAGGTCCAAATCTTAATATGCTTGGTGTTCGTGAACAAAATATTTACGGTCCAATGAAATTAGAGCAAATTCATGCTCAAATGAAAGAAGTTGCATCTCAAAATGGTGTAGAGATTGAATTTTTTCAGAGTAATCTTGAGGGTGAACTTGTAGATAAAATTCAAGAGTGTTATGGTGATGCTCAAGGTATTATTATAAATGCAGCAGCATATACCCATACTTCTATTGCTATTCGTGATGCACTTGCCGCTGTTAATCTTCCTGCAATTGAAGTACACATCAGTAATATTAATCGTCGTGAAGAGTTTAGAAAAGAGAATATGATAGCACCAGTATGTACATCATCTGTTGTTGGATTTGGTCCATTTGGCTATCATTTAGCAATGATGGGAATGTTACAGATTATGAATGAGATTCAAGCTGCTCAAGAAGCTCAAACAGTACAACAACAAGCATAGAGAAATGGAGTTTTAGTAAAATGTACATGAAACGCAGTCTCAATAAAGAGTTAGAGATTTATTCTGGGGTACATTTTCCTTGTACATCTTTTGCAAAGACATCGCATAGATATGAAGTTGTAGTAGGTATAGGTGGGAATGTTGGCGATGTCCGTCGCCGATTTGAACACCTTTACTTTTGGATACAAAGAGATAAAAGAGTTGCACTTCTTAAAACTTCATTGATTTTAAAAAACCCTCCATTTGGTTATTTGAGCCAAGAGGATTTTTTTAACTCAATTATAGTTTTAAAAACATCGATGCAACCAAAAGAATTTTTGGTATATTTAATGCGTTTAGAGAAGAAATTTGGACGAAAACGAAGTTTTGCAAATGCACCAAGGACATTAGATTTGGATATTATATTTTTTGACAATAGAGTGATAAAAACAGAAAAATTGACTATTCCACATGCACATTGGTCGCAAAGAGAAAGTGTAGTTATACCATTAGTAGGGTTTCATAAATGAAAATATTGACTTTTACAGGAAAAACGCCCTCTGAAGCACTCAAAAAAGCAAAAATGGAGATAGGTGATGAGGGAATGCTTATTGAAACAAAAGAGATTCAAAAAAAAGCACTGGGTCGCACTGCTCTTTATGAAATAGTAATAGGTATTGATGAAAAGAATTTACCATTGTCCTATAAAAAGAAGATGCAAAAACCAGCATTTGAAAAAAAAGAACTAGAAAAAGAGAGTAAAGAAATTTTATTTGATATCTCAAACGCAGCGAGACAAATATCTAAAATTTCAGATGTAACACAAAGTGATGATACGCTTTATGAGCGTCAAATTAAGCAGACTACAGTTTCAGCAGAGCCTAAAGAACTTAAAGAGATAAAAAATGAGATAAATAAACTTACAGATAAAGTGAAAATCATTCAAAATATGTTTTGGGATGAAAAATCTCCAGATATTGAGAGCCAGATACCACCTGAATTTGCAGAGATTTATCGTTTATCTTTACAAAGTGGTATGAATAAAGAGCATCTTGATAGTTTGATGCAGGTGACATTAGAGCATATGCCTTTTAAAATGAGAGAAAACTCTACAACTGTAAAACGCTATTTTCAAACAATTTTACGAAAAATGGTTCCTATCCGAAAAGAGAGACCCTTAAGTGTTGGAAGAAAAAAAGTAATTATGCTTGTTGGTCCGACGGGGGTTGGAAAGACAACCTCTATTGCAAAACTTGCTGCAAGGTACTCTTATTTAGTTGATAAAAAATATAAAGTGGGGCTTGTTGTTCTTGACACTTATAGAATTGGGGCAGTAGAACAACTGATGCAGTATGCACGAATGATGAAGCTTGGAATTGAGACTGTTGTTGACCCTCCAGAATTTTCAAATGCATTGAACTCTTTGAAGTATTGTGACTATATTTTAATTGACACTATGGGTTCAAGTCCTTATGACAAGGGAAAAATTGAAAAGATTTATGAGTGCTTAAATGGTAATCAAACAGACTATAATGTTGATGTTGTCCTTGTCCTGCCGAGTTCTATTAAATATGAAGATTTGAAAATTACTTATAATAATTTTGAGACGATTGGTATAGATACCTTAATGTTTACGAAATTGGATGAAACTATGAGTTTTGGAAATATATTTTCACTTGCGTATGAAACGAAAAAACCGATAAGTTATTTTTCTGTGGGTCAAGAAGTACCAGAAGATTTGGTTTGTGCGAGTAATGACTTTTTGATAGAGTGTTTACTTCATGGATTTAATAGGAGTAAAATATGATGGGACATCAGGCTGAGAAACTCGAAGAACTTGTTGCTTCAAATGTTAAGAAAAAGTCAAAAAAAACACGATTTATAGCTATTACAAGTGGAAAAGGTGGAGTTGGAAAAAGTACAATTAGTTCAAATTTGGCTTATATACTTTCTCAACAGGGAATAAATGTAGGTATTTTTGATGCAGATATTGGTCTTGCCAATCTTGATGTAATGTTTAATGTTAAAATCAAAAAAAATATTTTGCATGTGCTTAAAGGTGAAGCAAAAGTAAGTGATATTCTAATTCCTATTACAAGAAATCTTATTTTGATTCCAGGTGATAGTGGTGATGAAATACTAAAATACTCTGATATGGCTCTTTTTGAGCGTTTTATGGAAGAAGCACAAGTTCTTGATAAACTTGATGTGATGATAATAGATACAGGGGCAGGGATTGGAGAACATATACAAATGTTTTTAAAGGCAGTAGATGATGTTATAGTCGTAACTGTGCCTGATCCTGCTGCTATAACCGATGCTTATGCAACTATTAAGACTATTGCAACATTGCGAGATGATGTGAGTCTCATTTTGAATCAGGTCAAGAGTGAAAAAGAGGCTGTAGGTGTATTTGAAAAGATAAAGAAAGTTGCAAAGGCAAATATTGGTGGGAATTTGGATCTAAAACTTTTAGGAAAGATTAATGAAGATGTAAAAGTCTCCTCTTCTGTGAAACAGCGTTTACTTTTTTGTGCAAGTTATCCATCTTCTGCTGTAACAAAAGATATGCAAAATATTATGAAAAAAATTGCATCTAAACTGGAACGAAATGTGCTAGTTACTTCAAATGAAAGTGGGCTTTCTGGTCTTTTTAAAAGATTAATTGATCATTTTTAAGTCAATGGTGGGGTAGTTGATGCTTGGAGAAAATTTTGTATATTTCTTTACTGTTTTGGGATTTTTTGTAGGTATCATTTTTGGTATTTTAAAATCTATGGATGCTGAAGGTTTATTGACATATACTTTTTTAATTACTATATTCTTTTATCTTTTTTCACATATTATTATTGCTCTCTATTATCAAACAATAGTTGCTAAATCCTATAATTTTCCAAAAGATATACACGAAAATGATTTAGATTATTTTGTAAAAGAGATTAATAAAAGAGAAAAACTTATTGATTCTGCATGTAAAATAACAGATGTAGTTGCAAAAATGAATTTAGAAGATAGAACTGGACAAAAATTATGATTCTTAATGCTTATGTTCAAGATTTGAAACATAAAGAAGATGAACTCGCAATTCAGTATCTGCCAGCAGTTAAAGCTATGGCATATCGTTTAAAAGAGCGTTTGCCAAGTTCTATTGATTTTTCAGATTTGTCAGCAATTGGGACTGAAGAGCTTATTAAACTAGCAAGGCGTTATGATGAAACACTTAACGACTCTTTTTGGGGGTATGCAAAAAAGAGAGTTTATGGGGCGATGCTTGATTATCTTCGTAGCTTAGATATCTTGAGTCGTTCGAGTCGTAAGCTTGTAAAATCTATTGATTGTATTGTTCAAGAACATATGCTTACTCATGATGAAGAGCCAAGTGATGAAGAGTTAGCTCAAAGATTAGATGAAAGTGTTGCAAAAGTACATGATGCACGAATTGCTTCTTCTATTTATACTGTTATGCCTCTTTATGATCAATTGCATGTAGGAGATGAGGGTGCTGCATTAGCTAGTATAGAAAAAGAGGAGCTGGTTAGTGTAATAAAAAAGGTGCTAACTAGCTATAAAGAGAGAGAGCAGATGATAATTCAACTCTATTATTTTGAAGAGTTGACTTTAAAAGAGATAAGTAATATACTCAATATTACTGAGTCGAGAATTTCACAGATACATAAATCAGTTATTCAAAAAATAAGAGAGAGTATAGGAGCATAAGATGGCAGATATACTTTCACAAGAGGAGATTGATGCTCTTTTAGATGTTGTTGAAGATGAAGGAGAAGATGTCCTTGAGAGTGGTGAAGATACATTACTTCCCCAGCGTCAAGTAACTCTTTATGATTTTAAACGACCAAATAGAGTTTCAAAAGAACAACTTCGTGCTTTTCGTGGTGTTCATGATAAAATGGCAAGAAGTTTAGCTTCCCAAATATCTTCAATAATGCGTTCAATAGTTGAAATACAACTGCACTCTGTTGATCAGATGACTTATGGTGAGTTTTTAATGAGTTTACCAAATCCTACAAGTTTTAATGTGTTTTCTCTTAAACCTCTTGAAGGAAGTGGAATTATAGAGATAAATCCATCTATTGCATTTCCAATGCTTGATCGTCTTTTAGGAGGAAAAGGAGAACCTTTTGATGCAACACGAGAATTTTCCGATATTGAATTAAGTCTTTTTGAAACAATTTTGAGAGTTATGATGAGTACTCTTAAAGAGGCATGGGGACCAGTGATGGAAGTTTATCCAACAATTGAGTCAAAAGAGTCAAGTCCTAATGTTGTACAGATTGTAGCACAAAATGAGATAGTTGTAATGGTTGTAATGGAAATAATTATTGGACACTCTTCAGGAATGATGAATATTTGTTATCCTGTTATTGCACTAGAACCAATTTTACCTAAACTTGCTTCGCGTGACTTGATGCTTAATGAAACGAGTTCAAAAAAGAGTAGAAATACAGAACTCAAAGTTTTACTTGGTGGAGCAAAAGTAAATGTAGAGGCAAACCTTGGTGAGGCAGATTTGAGTTTAAATGATATTTTAGAATTACAAGTTGGCGATGTTATACGCCTCTCTGCTCCTGCTAATGATATTGTAACAATTGCTGTTGATGGCAAAGATAGGTTTCGTGGAGAGATTGGATTGCGAAGATTTAGAAAGTCGATAAATATTAATGAAATAATAGAAACTGAAAAAGATGAAGTAAAACGGGCTTTAGAAGAACTTGAAAAACAGCGTCATGATAAAATATCAGGTGTAAAAGATATAATTCATGAGGATGATGCAGAAAAGAAGGAGGATGTAATAGATGAGTGATTTTGTTAAATTATTTGAAGATGAAACTATTGGAACTATAGAAGCACTCGTAGGTGAGGCACCTAAACTCTCTTTGCAAGATGAACAAGAACTTAGTATAATTTCTAATATTGTACCTCCCATAGTACTTACTAAAATTAAAGTTAGTGGTGATGTTGAAGCTAATATTATGGTCGCATTTCCTCCCAATATGGCAGCATCACTTTCTGATATGATGATGGGTGAAGAGGCAAGTGATCGTGAAGATATTACAGATGACGATTTAGATGCGGCAAAAGAGATCGTATCAAATATATTTGGTGCAATTGCTACGGCACTTTCTGGTCAAAAAGAACTTCCAGTATTATCATTTACAATAGATTCAATAGAATCTATTTCTGGTGATGATGAAGTAAGTTTGGAAGCTTTTAGTAAAATGTATGTTTATAAGTTTGCATTAGCTGGTAGTACATTTATGCTTATGTTTATTATTGATGAAAAATTAATAGATGTTTTATTCCCGTCACAAGGAAATACTCAAAATGTAGAAATCCCAACAGAAAAAGAAAATGCTAGTTCTGAAAATTGTGAGGGTGAGACTTTAAAACTATCTGAAGAAGAGATAAAAAACATCTCTCTTATAATGGATGTAAAATTACCAGTTCGTGTGAGAATAGGTAAAAAAAGAATGCTTTTAAAAGATGTGTTAAATATGGATATTGGTTCAGTAATAGAGTTAAATCAATTGGCAAATGATCCGTTAGAAGTTTTAGTAGATAATCATATAATTGCACAAGGTGAAGTAGTGATTGTAGATGGAAACTTTGGTATTCAAATAACAACTATTGGTACTAAAAAAGAGCGTTTGAAACAGCTTAGGGGTTAAAAATGAGAGAGAAAAACAGAATTTTAGTAGGAATGAGTGGAGGGGTTGATTCGACTATAGTTGCGTGGCTATTAAAACAAGAAGGCTATGAAGTAGAAGGTCTTTATATGAAACTGCATTCAAAACCTGGTTATCATGAAATACATCAAGCTCGTGCGCAAAAAGCTGCTGATTTTGTAGGTATGAAATTACATATTCTCGATTTACAAGAGACTTTTAATAAAAGAGTTTTTCAACCTTTTATAGATACTTATGCCGAGGGAAAAACACCAAATCCATGTGCATTATGTAATAGAAATTTAAAGTTTGGCGAAATGATAAAGTTTGCAGATGAAATTGGTGCAGAGTATTTGGCAACAGGACACTATATTAAAACAGATGGTAAGTATCTTTATAGAGCTGAAGATGATACAAAAGACCAAAGTTATTTTCTTTTCTATATAAATAAAGAGATAGTTCCTCGTTTAAAATTTCCTCTTGGAGAAAGGCATAAAAAAGATATTAAAGAGTTAGCATCTTCTATAAAAGGACTAGAGTCTTTTTCTTCTCAATCAGAATCAAATGAAATATGTTTTGTTGAAACAACTTATACTGATTTATTGAAAGATTATGTGGAAGTAGATCAAGTTGGTGAAGTTTTAGACAAAGAAGGTAATGTAGTAGGTGAGCATAAGGGTTATATGCATTATACAATTGGTAAGCGTAAAGGATTTACAGTTCATGGAGCGCATGATCCACATTTTGTTTTGAAAATTAATTCTGAAAAAAACCAGATAATTGTTGGTAAAAAAGAAGATTTGGCTTGCTATAAGGTTAAACTAAATAATCTTAATATGTTTGATGATAGAAAAGAGTTTGATACTACTGTCAAATTACGCTACAGAACAAAATCTGTTAAGTGTCATGTACTTATAGCAGATGATACGGCTATAATTGAATTAGAAGAGGGTGTATTCGGTGTTGCAGTCGGACAAGCTGCCGTATTCTATGATGATAATAAACTTATTGGAGGGGGCTGGATAATAGAATCTTAGCCCTAAAAAAACAACTTTTTAAATTCTTCCCCACCTTCCCAACAAGTTAAGCAAATTTTAAGCAT
>JALSWC010000256.1 GCA_027060825.1 Sulfurimonas sp. | reverse complement strand
ATTAGTATTTTTTTCATCTTTATTTTCGCTTTATGAGTTTTACACCCATTTCAACATGATGAGTGTATGGAAACTGATCAAAAAGTGCCATAGCTACAACATCATGCGTTTGAGATAAAATTTCTAAATCTCTTACCAAAGTTTCAGGGTTACAAGATATATAGAGTATATTCTCATATCTTGCACTAAAACGACAAGATGTCTCATCCATACCACTTCGAGGAGGATCTACAAAAATAGAGTGAAGATTGTACGCTTTTATATCTATATCTTTCATTCTACGAAATTCACGAACGCCATCAAGTGCTGCAACAAACTCCTCAACGCTCATACGAACAAATTCTATATTTTCTACACTATTTAAAAGCATATTCTCTTTAGCTGCATTTATGGAAGATTTAGAGATTTCAGTTGCAAGCACTTTATCAAAAATAGTTGCAAAAGGAATAGTGAAATTTCCTGCACCACAATAGAGTTCAAGCAAATCATCTTGTGCATCTGCAAAATTTTCCATCGCCCATGAAATCATCTGCTCATTTACACGAGGGTTTGGCTGTGTAAAACTATTTTCAATATAGTTAAATTTATAGGCTCGATTTTGAATATTAAGAGTTTCAGTAATATAATCCTGCCCTATAACAAGCTTCTGTTTTCTGGCACGCCCTATAAGGTAAATTCCAAGTTCTTCAGCTAACTCTTGTGCAAGTTGTTGCCATGCATTATCTAACTGTCTATGATAAAGAAGAGAGACTACAATTTCACCACTACTAGAGCTTAAAAAATCAGCACCAAAGAGCTTATATCCCAGCTCTTTTTTTTCTATACCCTCAAGTAACTTTGGCATAAGTTTAGCAATAAAATTATTTACCTGTGGACATACATCAATAAAAACAACACCCTTATGCTCTTTATGATTCATGGCATAACGAAGCACATCACCATCATGCCAAATTTTAAACTCACTTCTTGCTCTATAATGTTCATCTAGTGATTGAAAAACAGAAATATTACCAGAAAAAAATGGTGCAAAACGCTTTTTATTTATCTCTAATTTTTTATCTAGTTGAGCCTTATAGCCACCTTCATAAACTCTACAAGCACCACATTCACCAAAATATTTACAATCCATATTTTTCCTTATTTTACTGAAGCAATCATATTGCCTATAATAAGATCCCATCCATCTATAAGTACAAACACAAGGATCTTAAAGGGCAGAGAAATCATTACTGGAGGAAGCATCATCATACCCATTGACATCAAGATAGAGGCGACAACCATATCTATAACTAAAAATGGTAAAAAGAGTAAGAAACCTATTTCAAACGCAGTCTTTAGTTCACTGATTAAAAAAGAGGGAATGACAATTGAGAGTGGAACATCAGCAATTGTTTTAGGATTTTTCATCTTTCTAATACGCAAAAAGAGTGCTAAATCTTTTTCTCTTGTGTTTCTAATCATAAAATTTTTAAAAGGTAACATTGTCTTTGTAAATGCTTCTTCATAACCTATCTTTTTTTCAACATATGGCTGAATACCCTGATGATAGGCTTTTGTTCCTATAGGTTCCATCACAAAAAAAGTAAGTATCATGGCAAGCATTACAAGAATTTGTGTTGGTGGCACTTGTTGCGTTCCAAGTGCTTGACGAAGAAATCCAAGAACAATTATGAACCTTGTAAAAGTTGTCATAACAAGTACCATAGATGGGGCAAGTACAAGTAGCGTTAAAATAACTAAAACATTTAAAGACGACACTAACTGTTCAGGCGTTTTTGGAGCAGAAAGATTCATATTTAAAGTAGGAATAACAGCTTCTGCACCAAAAAGAGTTGCACTTAGCACAAATAAAACAAAAAGAACTCTTATCATTTTGTTCCTGCTGTTTTATTTAAAGCTCTTTTATCTAAAATAGATTTAGCAACTTTAGATTCTTCTGTAGTTCTTGTTCCATAAAAATGTAACTCAACCCGACGATTTTTTTCTCGACCTATTTTTGTTGCGTTCGTTGCAATAGGATCGTATTGAGAAAATCCTGTCGCACTTAACCTTTTTGGAGCAACACCATCTAAAATTAGTTCACGCACAACTGCAATAGCCCTTGCTGAAGAGAGTTCCCAGTTGTCTTTAAATGGACTATCTGCACCAGGTTGTACATTATCTGTGTACCCTTGTGCATCTACTCGCATATTTTGTGGTAAAGCTTCAATAATAAGCGCTACTCTTTTTAAGAATAGCAGTGCATCTTGATTTTCAATAGTTGCACTCCCTGGTTTAAAAAGAAGTTCAGCAGGCATTTTTATAACAAATCCATCTTGTGCTTCTTTGACTGTAATTGTTGGTGACTGTGCTTGTTGCATCATCTCATTAGTATCACCAACTGTTCGTTTAATTCTATTTACTGTATCAGCTGTTTCATCTTGTGAACTAACAGGAGTAGCTTCAAGCATTCTTTGTGCTGAAATTTCCGTTTGCGTTCCACCTTCTAAAACACTCATAGCACCAGAGAGCGAACCAATAGCCTCACTTACTTTTTTTGCATCCATACTCGACATAGAAAGTAAAAGTACGAAAAAGCATAAAAGAAGAGACATTAAATCTCCAAAGGCAGCTAGCCATTCAGGCATACATTCAGGACATTCAGGACACTTTTTTTTACCCATTATTTATACACCTTTTTAATCAAATTGACTAACACGATCAACTGGTGCTAAATAAGCAAGTAATTTTGCTTCTAAAACTCTTGGTGCATCACCAGCTTGAATAGACATAATGCCTTCAATAATCATCTCTCGTACAAGCGTTTCATCATCATTTCTAATCCCTAAAATATTGGCAATAGGTCCACCAAATATATTTCCAATCATCGCACCGTACATTGTCGTAAGAAGAGCAACTGCCATAGAAGGACCAATGGCAGAAGGGTCTGACATATTTAAAAGCATCGCAACAAGCCCAATAAGCGTACCAATCATCCCCATAGCCCCAGCAAGTCCAGACCATTGACTAAATATAGATCCATGCACTTTATGGCGTGTACTTGTCTGCTCCACTTCAATTTCAAGAAGTTCACGAATGGTATCAGGCTCACTGCCATCAATAGCCATAGAAAGACCTTTTTTCAAAAAGGCATTCTCTTCATCATTAACATCGCCCTCTAAAGCTAAAATGCCATCTTTTCGAGCTTTTGTTGCAAACTCTACAAGTTTTTTTATAAGTTCACCAACATCCTCTTCACCAGGCTTAATCGCTTTCATGAAAATTTTAACAAACTGTTTCATTTGTGATGGTTTAAAAGAGACCATCAAAGCACCAATACTCCCACCAACAACAATAAGAACAGAAGGAACATCAATGTATGCACCAATACCAACTCCCATAACCATAGAGCCAAGCAAAAGTGCCATAATCAAGACAATACCAATGACCGTACCTAAATCCATTCAAAAACCTTATAGAAATTTATAATATCATTATAATACCACAAGAAATTAAAAAAATATCTTTTATTGCTATTCAATTTAAAGTTTTTCCTCCTGTTTTTGCAAGAAGTCTATTATCTTTACGAGCTCGTAAACACTATTAGAGAGGGAGACTCTTTGGAAGTTCAATAAAGAACTCTACACCCTCTTTTGTATTGTGTACCTCTATGACGCCATGACAATGTTTTTCTATAATGAGTTTGGACATATAAAGACTAAGCCCTGTTCCATTCTTCTCACCTTATCTAAAAATACCTTATCTTTTACAATAAACTCTATAACCCCTCGCTGATAATTCATCTCAATAAACTGTTTATCATCTTCTGTTGTCAATAGAAATATCTGTAAAAATAACATCAACTTGATTGTTCTTAAACATCTCAAGCCCCTCTTTTCCATCTTTTGCAACGATAACCTCTAAAAAATACTCTTGTAAAATTTCCTGCATAATTTCACGATTCATAGTATCATCTTCAACAAACAGTAATTTTAAATCTTTTAAATCTTTTTTTATGTCGTTTTGTAAGCTATACACACAATTTCCTAATTTTTTTAGATATAATATCATAAAAATCTAAGGCAAATCTGAGGGATCTTTGTAAGTTGAAGATGATTTACAAACAGCAGAAATAGGGAATTTAATAGATGAATAAAGATAACATAAGTATAGTAATTTTAGCTGCTGGTAAAGGCAGTCGTATGAAATCAAACAGGGCAAAAGTGCTTCACTCTATAAGTGGCAAGCCTATGCTTTACCATATCATTAAAGAGTCATTAAAAATCTCTAATGATATTACTGTTGTAGTTGCACATCAAAAAGAGGCTGTTATTCAAGAGATAGGTAGTTATTTTGACAATATAAACTTTATTGTTCAAGATGCTGATACATTTCCAGGAACTGGTGGTGCTATGATGAATGTAAAGCCAAAAAATGAGAAAGTTTTAGTTCTCAATGGCGATATGCCACTCATTACAGCAGAAGCACTTCATGGCTTTTTAGAACTTGAGGCAGATGTCATTATGAGCATATTTGACCTTGAAAATCCAGATGGTTATGGAAGAGTTATTATTAGAAATGAGCGTGTAGAGTATATAGTTGAGCAAAAAGATGCTGATGAAGCAGAACTCAACACAACAACTGTAAACGCAGGTATATATGCTTTTTCAAAAGTAATCTTAGAACGCTACATTCCAGAACTTAGTAATGACAATGCCCAAAAAGAGTATTATCTTACAGATGTTGTGGCTATGGTAAAAGAGGATGAGGGAAGCGTTGTACCACTTCTTGTTAATGAAGAGCAATTTAAAGGGGTAAACTCTAAAAAAGATTTAGCTGATGCAGAAGTTATTATGCAAAGACGCATTAGAGATAAATGGATGCAAGCAGGTGTAACGATGCAACTTCCAGAGAGTATATACATTGAAGAGAGTGCTATTTTTGAGGGTGAATGTATAGTTGAAAATGGATGCCGTATTACAGGAAATTCTCATATTATCGACTCACATATAAAATCAAACAGTGTTGTAGAAGATAGCATTATGAAAAATTCAGACTGTGGACCAATGGCACATCTTCGCCCACTCTCAAACATAGAAGATACCCACATCGGTAACTTTGTAGAGGTTAAGAAAGCAACACTTAAAGGTGTAAAAGCAGGACATTTGAGTTATTTGGGTGATGCTCAGATAGATGAGGGAACAAACATAGGTGCAGGAACTATTACTTGTAACTATGACGGCATGAAAAAGTACAAAACCATCATCGGTAAAAATGTTTTCATAGGTTCTGATTCTCAACTTGTAGCACCAGTAACCATTGAAGATGATGTTATGATTGCAGCAGGAACAACGGTAACAAGTGGTACAGTTGAGAAAGGCTCACTAGCTCTAAGCCGTACAAAACTCAAAACTATTAAAAACTTCTACTACAAATTTTTTGGTAAAAAGAGTTAAAGGATTATAATGAATATACCTACTACTTTACTGAAAGATAAAAAAATTCTCCTTGGCGTAACAGGTTCGATTGCTATTTATAAATCTCTTGAACTTATACGACAATTTGTAAAAGCAGGAGCCGAAGTAAAAGTCGTTATGACTTCTGCAGCAAAAAAATTTGTAACTCCACTTACATTTGAAACACTCTCTTCAAATGAAGTGCTTGATGATACCAATGAATCATGGGCAAATGACCATAACCATATTAAAATAACCCAATGGGCAGATATTATGATTATTGCTCCAGCATCTGCAAATACCATTGCAAAACTTGCAAATGCAATAGCAGACAACATTCTCCTTCAATCTGTTCTTGCCTTTAGTGGTATGAAGATTCTTGCACCATCAGCAAATACAAATATGCTCCAAAATCCCATTACACAAGCAAATCTTAAAATGCTTGGTATTGCCAATTACATAATATTAGATACACAAACAAAAGAGCTTGCTTGTAAAACAGTAGGTAATGGAGCGATGGCAGAGCCTCTAAATATCTTCTACCAAACAAGTAGAGAACTTTTAAAAGAAGAATACTGGGCAGATAGACGCATTATCGTTACAGGTGGTGGAACAATAGAAAAAATAGATGAGGTACGCTATATTTCAAACTTTTCAAGTGGAAAAATGGCATCAGCTCTCGCTACTGCACTCTATTTAAAAGGGGCTGATGTAAATCTTATTGCTACAAGATTTGATGAAGATTTACCTGAGAATATGCATAAAATTGATGTTGCTAGTACAGAAGAGATGTTAGAGTATCTCACCGACTCTATACGCATTGCAAAAAAAGGAAAACTCTCAAAAGCAACACTCGTACGAGATGAGCATATACATATTATTCAAAAAAGACCTTTTCTTTTTATGGCAGCTGCTGTAAGTGATTATGTTGCAGAGTTTCCACAAAATGGCAAACTTAAAAAAGAGTCTTTGGGTGAAACTTGGAAACTTCCTTTGAAAAAAAATATTGATATTTTAAATGCAATTGATAAAGAAGGTATTACAGTAGTAGGTTTTAAGGCTGAGATGGATGAGAAAAAAGCAAAATCAAACACAGTCAATATGCTTAAAAATAAAAATCTTGATGCCGTTTGTCTTAATCTACTCAAAGACTCTTCAAGTTTTGGAACTGATGTAAATGAGATAGAATTTATCACAAATGACAAAAATGTTTTGCTAGCTCAAAGTGATAAACTAACACTATCATTTAAAATTATCTCAAATGCAAAAAAATTATGTGAGTAAAAAATGAATAAAGTAAAACATATAGCAATCATTATGGATGGCAATGGCAGATGGGCAGAGATACAAGGAAAAAAACGAGTTAAAGGGCATGAAGCAGGTGCAGAAGTTGTAAAAGCGATTACGACATACTGTTCTAATAATTCAGAAATAGAAAGACTCACTCTCTATGCTTTTTCTACAGAAAACTGGAAAAGACCTCGTTTAGAAGTCGAATTTTTAATGAAACTACTTGATAAATATCTTAAAAATGAACTTCCCTCTTACCTTGAGAATAATGTAAAATTTGAACCAATAGGAGATACAAGAGCCTTTTCAAAATCTCTACAAAAAACCATAAAAATGGTAGAAGAAAAAACAGCTCACTGTGATGGACTCGTACAGAGTTTAGCACTCAATTATGGATCGCAAGATGAAATACTCCGTGCAGTAAACTCACTAAAAAAATCCTCCCAAGAGATTACAAGTGAAATGCTTAGTAATGCACTTGATTGTAAATCAGATGTCGATATTCTCATCAGAACAGGTGGAGATACAAGACTTTCAAACTTCCTTTTGTGGCAAGCTGCTTATGCAGAACTCTTTTTCATAGATAAACTCTGGCCAGATTTTACACCTAAAGATTTAAAAAATATTGTGAAACAATTTACGCATATTGAGCGTAGATTTGGAGGATTAAAATAATGGAACTTTTTATAGCATTTATTTTTGGCATAGTTTTCGGCTCATTTTTAAATGTAGTTATTCTTCGTATTCCAAAAAATGAAAGTATTGTTTTTGGTGGCTCACACTGTACTTCATGTGGTCATAAACTCAAACCTTGGCATAATATTCCCCTCCTCTCATGGATATTTTTACGAGGAAAATGTGCCTACTGTTCTAGTAAAATTTCTATACAATATCCACTTATTGAACTATTTTCAGGGCTTATTTTCACAGCACTTGCTTACAAATACTCTCTTAGCTTACCTCTTTTCTTTATAGGAATGAGTTTTTTAATGCTTTTAGCACTCTCTGTAATAGATTTAAGATATAAGATGATTCCCGATTCACTCAATCTTTTAGCAATATTTTTTGCTATTTTTGGAGCATGGAACATAACAGGAGTTTTTAATAATTTTCAAAATGCCCTCCTCTTTACAGGTGGCTTTACCCTCTTGCGTTTTGCACTCTCTTATTACCTGACATCTTCAGTATATAGAGCAGGAGTAAAAACAAAAACTTCTTGGAACAAACATTTCGATAGAACTCCTTTTATAGAAGCAATGGGAGAAGGTGATATTATGGTAGCCGCAACTATGGGTGCATTACTTGGTGTAAAACTAGGGTTAGCAGCCATATTTCTCTCAGCACTGTTAGCTATGCCTATAATGCTTATGGTTATGAAAAAATCAAAAGAAGAGCAGAGAGTTCCTTTTGTCCCTTTTTTAGCCATGGCTACTTTTATTGTATATATGCTAGACACTCCTATTTTAGCCTACATTAATGCTAATTACTAGGAGATTTTTTAGAAATGGATAGACTTCAAAAATATATACTTAAAAATTTTACAACACTATTTTTATCTACATTTTTGCCTCTTTTTGCCATAGCTTCTGTTATATTTTTAATAAAATTAGCAGCTTATACTGCGATTATTCAGTTAAGCATTTGGGAAATGACAAAACTCTATCTTTTTGTATTACCAGAAATCCTTTTCTATATCTTGCCCATAGCATTTTTTATATCAGCAACACTTTCACTCTTTAAACTCTCAAATGACAATGAAGTTATTGTTATCTTTGCTCTTGGCATCAAACCAAAATTTCTCATAAAGGCTCTATTTAAAAATGCGTTTTTACTTACTTTAGTTTTAATATTTGATTTTTTTATTCTCTTTCCTCACTCTAAGATACTTTCAACTAATTTTGTCTCTTACAAAAAAAGTGAAGCAAAATTTAATCTTGCAGCTAGTGAATTTGGAAATACTTTTGGAGATTGGCTCCTCTATATTGGAGGGAAAAAAAAAGATGGAACATACTCTAAAGTTTTTTTATTTAACAAAAAAGGGAAAGAAGAAATTCTCATTTCTGCACAAAAAGCAGAGATTATAAATGATTCAGGAATACTTAGACTTAAACTTACTGATGGAGAAGGTTACAGTTACTCCACTAAAAAACTCTCTCAAATTAATTTCAAAACAATGATGATTAATAATACATTAAAAACACATCTGCATCCATATAAAAAACCTCTTGAGTATTGGTTTGCAAAAGATAGACATAACAATAAGGTCAAAATGTTTATAACAGATACACTGCTAAGCCTTTTTCCAATTATCTCCCTTTTCATTGTTGTTGCCATAGGCGTTGTACAGGTACGCCATCAAAAATCTCGTGTTTATTTGTACCTTTTTATTTCTATTGCCCTCTATTACGGTTTGACAGTTGGACTACAAAATATTTTACATTTTTATACAATCCCAGTAGTTTCACTCACTTGGCTTCTAGTAACATACTTTATTTACCGTAAAACTATAGTCAATAAATTCTGATGAAAATTGCATTTACTCTTACCTATAATGGCACATATTTTCTTGGCTCTCAAATACAAAAAGAGACAAAGAACACCATACTTGGCAATGTAACACAAGTTTTCAATCAACTTGGCATCAACGACAAGATTATAGCAAGTGGGCGTACAGACAAGGGGGTTCATGCAACGGGACAAGTATGTCATATCTCTCTTCCTAAGTATTGGAGAGATTTAATAAAGCTCAAATGCGTTGCAAATCAGATGCTTCCCTCTTCCATCATAATCAAAAAAATTGTAGAAGTAGATGATACCTTTCATGCAAGATACAGTGCAAAAAAAAGAGTCTATAGATACATCATAAAAACAAAACAGAGGAATCCTTTTGAAAATGATTTTGTAACATTTCTTCCAAATATAGAACTTGTAAAAATAAAACAAAATATAACACTTTTTAAAGGCGAACATGACTTTAGTGGTTTTATGAAAATGGGTAGTGATATTAACTCTACACAAAGAATTATCTATAAAGCTTTTTATTATAAGTATAAAGAGAATCATATTCTCTACTTTGAAGCGAATGGCTTTTTAAGAAGTCAAATAAGATTGATGGTTGGAGCGCTCTTACAACTCAATGGACAAGAGATACAAGAGCAACTCACTTTAAAAAAAGAGCATAAAATAAAACCTGCTCCACCAAATGGTCTCTACCTTGTAAAAATAAGATATTAAAGATTTTTTGGTTACACTTATAAAAAATAAAAAAAGAGAAGTAGAATGTTTGAAAATGTAAAAATGCCAGAGGGACTTAACGCTGAAACTTTAGAACACTTAATAAATCCAAAAAATTACGGAAAAATTGAAGATGCAGATGGCGTTGGCGTAGCACTTGATGAAAAAACAAATGAGTATGTAGTTTTTTATACAGATTTAAACGCAGAAGGTATTAAAAATACAAAATTTGCGACAAATGGTTGCCAAGATACCGTTGTAATTGGTTCTATGTTTACTGATATGATTATTGGCAATGATTTAGAGTATGCTCAAAAAGCCATTGGTAAAATGCATGAAAAGCTAGGGGAGCTTTCACCACAACAACAAGTATGTGCAGATATAGTCTTTACAGCCTACATTGC